>NZ_JAUQTX010000150.1:0-16951 GCF_059803775.1 Azospirillum sp. UFLA03-27
CACCGAGATCTACACTCGCGTATAATCGTCGGCAGCGTCAGATGTGTATAAGAGACAGACCCCGTCCGCCGCCGCCTGCAAGGTCATGGCGTAGCTGCTGAAGGACAGCCCCTTCACGGCCGGCGGCGCCAGCCCCGCCGAGGCAAACCAGTGCGGCCAGTCGTCCGCCCAGTGCGACACCGAGAGCAGCGTCGCCGACAGCAGATCCTCCGGACGGCGCAGCGTCCGTGCCAGGGCGGGCGCGCAGACCGGCAGCATGTCGGCGGTGAACAGCTCCTCCACCTCGTAGCCCGGCCAGTGCCCGTCGCCCAGCAGCAGGGCGCAGGTCCAATCCTCGCGGATCGGCGCGCCGGCGCCGCCGGTGGCGATGCGCACCTCCACGTCGGGGTGGCTCTCGTGGAAGGCCGACAGGCGCGGGATCAGCCAGCGCACCGCGAAGGTGGCACCCACCCCCAAGGTCAGCACCGGGCCGTCGCGCATGGCGGCGACCCGCTCGACGCTGTCCGCGATCGCGTCGAAGGCGCCGGTCAGGCCGGGCTGCAGCGCCCGCCCGCGGTCGGTCAGCTCCAGCGCGTTGGCCCGCCGCTCGAACAGCGGGAAGCCCATCCGCTCCTCCAGCAGGCGCACCATGCGGCTGACCGCGGCCTGCGAGACGTTCAGCTCGCTCGCCGCCCCGGTGAAACTGCCGTGGCGGGCCGCGGCCTCGAACGCCCGCAAGGCGTTCAGCGATGGCAGGCGCCGCATCCGATCCCCTCCTCCCATGCACCCCAACATTTCCTGGGGGTCAGCATCAGACAATCCCGTTTGCGGCGCAAGCGCGTCAGGGGCATCATGCGGTCCACAGCCAAAGAAAACTTTCGGACGAGCGGGATGCTGACGGTTCCCCTGACACTCGGACTCGGCCTTGCGGCGCTGGTGACCTCGTTCCTGTCGGGCCTGTTCGGCATGGCCGGCGGCATGGTGCTGATGGGGTTGCTGCTGGTGCTGCTGCCGGTGTCCTCGGCCATGCTGCTGCACGGGATCACGCAGATGACCGCCAACGGCTGGCGGGCGTGGCTGTGGCGGCGGCACGTGCAATGGGGAATCGTGGCCCGGTTTCTGTTGGGCGGGGCGGTGGCGGTCGCCGTCTTCACCCTGATCCGCTATGTGCCCGGCAAAGCGGAGGCGCTGATCGTGCTGGGGCTGTCGCCCTTCATGGCGATGGCGGTTCCGTCGCACTGGTCGCCGAACGTGTCGCGGCGCGGCCACAGCACATTGGCCGGCGTCCTGTGCATGGGCGTGCAGCTGATCGCCGGCATCTCGGGGCCGCTGCTCGACGTCTTCTTCGTGAAGTCCAGCCTGTCGCGGCAGAGCGTCGTCGCGACCAAGGCGACGATGCAGGTCTTCGGCCATCTGTTCAAGACGGTCTATTTCGGCTCCCTCGTCGCGGCGTCGGAGACGGAGGCGCTGGACATCACGGTGACGCTCGTCTGCATCGGCATGGCCGTACTGGGGACGAACCTGTCGCGCCGCGTGCTTGACGCCATGAGCGACGCCCAGTTCCGCAGCTGGAGCCAGCGTCTCGTCGCCCTGACCGGCACCGTCTATCTCGGCCAGGGGCTGTTCCTGCTGGTGGTGGGGTAGGTTCCGAGGGGTTCTTGCCCCCACCCTGGCCCTCCCCCGCAGACGCAGGGGAGGGAGCTGAAAATCCCCTCCCCTGCGAAGCTCTCGCGCAAACCTATGGTTTGCGCTGACGCGGCAGGCGGACCTTCGGTCCGCCGAGAGCGGGGGAGGGTTAGGGAAGGGGCAAAGTGCTCCTCCCCATCACCCCGGCGGGGGGAAAACCGCCACGAACCGGTCTCCGCCTCTTCCGGGTGGAGCGCCGAAATTTTGCATGGCCGGCTGGTGGCTGACAGGTTCATGACAGGTTCGCCTGTTAAACAGTTGGAACAACCAACCACCGTTCCCGGAACCTCCACCATGGCGACCGAATCCGCAGCCCGAAAGCCGGCGGAACCCACGGCGAAGACCGCATCGGCGGACGAGCGAACCCCGCTCTTTTATGGCGCCGCCTGCGGCGCGGGGGCCGGCGGCTCCGTCCTCCTCTATGAGGCGCGCCCGCAGAGGTCCACCGCCAAGGCACCGTAAGGCGCAGCAAGCGCCGTCCAAAAAGCAAAAAAGTCCACTCGGAGGAAACACCATGAGCCTCGGCAACCCCGCCAAGGGGATGCTGGCGGCGGCCGTGCTGGCCGCTGCCGCCCTGTTCGCCGCTCCCGCGTCCGCGGAGATCAAGAATCTGGAGATCATCGCCCCCGCCAACGCCGGCGGCGGCTATGACCAGCACGCGCGCGCCATGCAGCAGGTCCTTCAGGACCACAAGCTGGCCTCCAGCGTCCAGGTGGTCAACATTCCGGGAGCCGGCGGCACCATCGGCCTCAGCCAGTTCGTCACCGCCAAGAAGCGCAACCCCGGCCTGATGATCTCCGGCCTCGGCATGATCGGGGCGATCCTGATCAACAAGTCGCCGGTATCGCTCGATCAGGTGACCCCGCTGGCCCGCCTGACCGGCGAGTACCAGCCCATCGTCGTGGCTGCGGATTCGCCGCTGAAGACGCTCGACGACTTGGTCCAGAAGTTCAAGGCCGATCCCGGCTCGGTCTCCTGGGGCGGCTTCGCCGTCGGCAGCCCCGACCACATCCTCTACGGCCTGCTGGTCAAGGCGATCGGCGGCGACGTGTCCAAGATGAACTACATCGCCGCCGGAGCGGGCGGCGAGATGATGGCCTCGGTGCTCGGCGGGCACATCACCGTGGCGACCGGCGGCTACAACGAGATGGCCTCGCAGCTCCAGGCCGGAAAGCTGCGCGCCCTGGCGATCTCCGCCCCGCAGCGCCTTCCCGGCATCGACGTCCCGACCTTCAAGGAGCAGGGCGTGGATGTCGAGCTGGTGAACTGGCGCGCCGTCATGGCGCCGGGCAACCTGAAGGCGTCGGAGAAGCAGGTCCTGGACGACGCGGTCGGCGCCATGGTCCGCACCGACGAGTGGAAGCGCATCGCCGAGGAGCGCGGCTGGATCGACCTCTACCTGCCGCCCGACCAGTTCGCCGCCTTCGTCAAGGACGAGCGGACGCGGATCGAAGGCGTCCTGACCGAGTTGGGCCTCGTCAAGTGACGGTTGGCCGGCGGCAGGCCGCCGGGTTTCAAAACAAAGCACCCCAAAACAAGACACAGCCATGGAGCGAAGCGTCATGACCATCCGCATGCCGGGCGCCGTGAAGGGCGTCCTGACCGCCGCCGTCCTCGCCACGGCCACCCTCGCCGCCGCCCCGGCGATGGCCGAGATCAAGGGGCTGGAGATCATCGCCCCGGCGAGCCCCGGCGGCGGCTGGGACCAGCACGCCCGCACGCTCCAGCAGGTTCTCCAAGACCAGAAGCTGGCCTCCAACATCCAGGTCGTGAACATCCCCGGCGCCGGCGGCACGGTCGGCCTCGCCCAGTTCGTCACCGCCAAGAAGCGCTCGCCGACGATCCTGGTCGGCGGCCAGATCATGCTGGGCGCCATCGTCACCAACAAGTCGGCTGTGACGCTCGATCAGGTGACCCCGCTGGCCCGGCTGACCGGTGAATACACGGCCATCGTCGTTCCCCCGGATTCGCCCATCAAGACCTTCGACGACCTGATCAAGAAGTTCAAGGCGGACCCCGGCTCGGTGTCCTGGGGCGGCGGCTCGGCGGGCGGCAGCGACCAGATCCTGGCCGGGCTGATCGCCAAGGCGGTCGGCGTCGATCCCAACAAGGTCAACTACGTCGCCACCGCGGGCGGCGGCGAGCTGCTGGCCTCGGCGCTCGGCGGCCATGTGACGCTCGGCATGGGCGGCTACAGCGAGTTCGCCCCGCAGTTCCAGGCGGGCAAGCTGCGCGCCATCGCCGTCTCCGCCCCGCAGCGCCTGCCGGGCTCCGACACGCCGACCCTCAAGGAGCAGGGTGTCGACCTGGAGTTCGTGAACTGGCGCGGCGTCTTCGCCCAGGCTTCCGCCAAGCCGGCCGAGCTGAAGGAACTGCAGGAGGCCGTCGCCAAGGCCGTCGCCAGCGACGAGTGGAAGCAGGCCGTGAAGCAGCGCGGCTGGATCGACCTCTACCAGCCCTCCGCCGAGTTCGCCTCCTTCCTGAAGCAGGAGCGCGCGCAGATCGAGGGCACGCTGAAGGACATCGGCCTCGTGAAGTGAGGACCGAACCGGGTGGGCGCGGTCGCCGCGCCCACCGGTCCGCAAAAAACAGTCTGGGAGGATGAAGCGATGACCACCGGTCGAAGCATGCGCGCCGGAGAGGCGGTGCTGGGCGGCGGGCTGATCGCCCTTGGGGGCTTGATCGCGGTCGAGACCATGCTGACCCCGAGCGTCGGCCGGGCGGTGGTCGGCCCCGCCCTGTTCCCCTACCTGATCTCGGGCGGCCTCGTCCTGGTCGGGCTGTCCCTGCTGCGCGAGGCCTTCACCGGGGCCATCGCCCACGCCGAGGGGCTGGAGCTGGACCTGTGGGCGGTGGCGCTGGTCGCCGCGGGGCTGGCCGTCCAGTTCCTGCTGCTCGACACGCTGGGCTGGATCCCCTCCACCACCATCCTGTTCGCCGCGGTCTCCCGCGCCTTCGGCGGCCGGCGGCTGATGGTCAATCTCGCCATCGGGCTGGCGCTCGCCGCCTTCACCTTCGTGGCCTTCAATTACGGGCTCGGCCTGAACCTGCCCGAGGGCAGCATCGTCGAACGGCTCACGTCAGCCGACGCCGAATAAGCCCCGCTTCGGGAAGGAAACTGCACAATGGACACCCTTGCCGCCCTGGGCCACGGCTTCCTCGTGGCGCTGACCCCTTACAACCTTCTATGGTCGGCGATCGGCGTGACGGTGGGCACCGCGGTCGGCGTGCTGCCCGGCATCGGCCCGGCGCTGACCGTGGCGCTGCTGCTGCCGGTCACCTACGGGCTGGAGCCGACCTCCGCCTTCATCATGTTCGCCGGCATCTATTACGGCGCGATGTACGGCGGCTCGACGACCTCGATCCTGCTGAACGCGCCGGGCGAGTCCGGCAGCATCGTCACCGCCATCGACGGCCACGCCATGGCCCGCCAGGGCCGCGGCGCCCAGGCGCTGGCGACCGCCGCCATCGGCTCCTTCATCGCCGGCACCATCGCCACCGCGGCGCTGACCTTCGTCGCCCCGCTGATGGTCAAGATGGCCCTGCTGTTCGGCCCGGCCGAGTATTTCGCGCTGATGGTGCTGGCCCTGACCACCGTCACCGCCGTGCTGGGCAGCTCGCTGGCCCGCGGTCTGGCCAGCCTGTTCCTCGGTCTGGCGCTGGGTCTGGTCGGCATCGACATGCAGACCGGTCAGGCGCGCCTGGCCTTCGGCGTGCCGGAGCTGCTCGACGGCATCGACACGGTGGTGGTCGCGGTCGGCCTGTTCGCGGTCGGCGAGACGCTCTACGTCGCCTCCCGCCACCGCTTCGAGACGGAGGAGATCTACGCGCTCAAGGGCTCCAAATGGATGAGCCGCGAGGACTGGAGCCGGTCCTGGAAGCCGTGGCTGCGCGGCACGCTGCTGGGCTTCCCCATCGGCACCCTGCCGGCGGGCGGCAGCGAGATCCCGACCTTCCTGTCCTATCTGGTCGAGAAGCGTCTGGCGAAGAAGCCGGAGGAGTTCGGCAAGGGCGCCATCGAGGCCGTCGCCGGTCCGGAGGCCGCCAACAACGCGTCGGCCGCCGGCGTGCTGGCGCCGCTGCTGTCGCTCGGCCTGCCGACCTCGGCGACCGCCGCCATCATGCTGGCCGCTTTCCAGCAATACGGCCTGCAGCCCGGCCCGACTCTGTTCGACAACAACCCGGAGCTGGTCTGGGGCATGATCGCCAGCCTCTACATCGGCAACGTGCTGCTGCTGGTGCTGAACCTGCCGCTGGTCGGCTTCTGGGTGAAGCTGCTGCTGATCCCGCGGCCCTGGCTGTACGCCGGCATCCTGGTCTTCTCGTCGCTCGGCTCCTACACGCTGAACAACAACGTCATCGATCTGGTCATCCTGTGGGTGATCGGACTGGTCGGCTTCGGCATGCGCGTGCTGAACGTGCCGGTGGCGCCCTGCGTGGTCGGGCTGATCCTGGGGCCGCTGGCCGAACAGCAGTTCCGCCGCGCGCTGGCGATCAGCCAGGGCGACCCCTCGGTCTTCCTGACCCACCCGATCTCGGCAGCCCTGCTGATCATCGCCGCCCTGCTGGTGATCGGCCCGATGGTCCTGCGCTACCGGAGCAACGGGACGGGCAAGGGCAAGGGCGACAGCGCTTCGCCGTCCGGCAGCCATCCCGCGACGTAAGACCGCCATTCTCCGAAGGACATTTCCATGGAAAGCGTCGATCTCTGGTCGCAGCTCGCCGCCCTCGGGCAGGTCATCGCCATCGACCTCGTGCTGGCCGGCGACAACGCCATCGTCGTCGGCATGGCCGCCGCCGCGGTGCCGCTGGCGCAGCGCCGCAAGGTGATCTTCTGGGGCATCGGTGCGGCCATCGTCCTGCGCATCTTCTTCGCGCTGATCACCACGCAGCTTCTCGCCATCATCGGGCTGACGCTGGCCGGCGGCGTGCTGCTGCTGTGGGTCTGCTGGAAGATGTACCGCGAGCTGCGCTCCCACGGGACGGACGAGGTGGCGCCCGACGAGGCGATGGACGCCCCCGACACGCCGGTGGGCGTGTCCGGAAGCGCCGCCGCCGGTGCCGCGGTCGGCGGCGTCACGGTGGGCGCGGCGATCTGGCAGATCGTGGTGGCGGACGTGTCGATGTCTCTCGACAACGTGCTGGCGGTGGCCGGTGCGGCCAAGGACCACCCGACGATCCTGGTCATCGGCCTGCTGCTGTCCGTCATCCTGATGGGGGCGGCGGCCAACATGATCGCGCATGTCCTGCACAAGCATCGCTGGGTCGGCTGGGTCGGTCTCGTCATCATCACTTATGTGGCGCTCGACATGATCTGGCGCGGCAGCAACGAAGTCCTCATGCACACCTCCCGGCTATCGTGACGGAGCGCTTCCGATGATCAAGAAGGTACTCGTTCCCCTGACCGGACGGCCGCTGGACCGCCGCGCCATCGCCACGGCCTTCCTGCTCGCCACCCGCTTCCGCGCCCATGTGGAGGGGTTGAGCGTCATGCCGCAGGTCGAAATCCGCACCTCCGTGGAAAGCGCCGCGATTCCCAAGGCGCTGGTCGAGCAGCTCATCCGCATCGGGCAGGAGGATCAGGCGCGGGTGATCGACTCCGCCCACGACCTGTTCGAGGAATTCCGCAACCGCTTCGGCGCCGCGGAGACGGACAGCCTGACCGGCGGCGGCGAGGACGCGGACGGGCTCTCCGCCTCCTGGCAGCAGGCGACCGGCCCGCTGGCCGAGACCCTGGCAGAGGAGGCGCGGCTCGCCGATCTGGTGGTGATCGCCCAGACCTCCGACGGGACCAACGCCATGGGTCCGGCCATCGAGGCCAGCCTGTTCGGTTCCGGCCGTCCGCTGCTGCTGGCCCCGGCGGCCGAACCGGCGTCGGTCGGGTCCGCGGTCGCCGTGGCCTGGGACGGCGGGGCCGCGGCCTCGCGGGCGGTCGCGGCGGCGCTGCCGCTTCTGCAACGGGCCGGCAAGGCGGTCATCCTGTCGGCGGAGGTCGCCGATCCCGGACGCACCGCCGACCCCGACCGCCTGTCGGCCTACCTTGCCCTGCACGGCGTCGCGGCGACCATCCGCAAGGTCACGGCGTCGGGTCGCGCGGTCGGCCGGGCCCTGCAGGAAACAGCGGCGGAGGCCAGCTGCGACCTGCTGGTGATGGGCGCCTACGGCCACAGCCGGGTCCGCGAACGGGTGTGGGGCGGCGTGACGCTCGACGTGCTGCGCGAGCCGCCCGCCATTCCCATCTTCATGGCGCACTGATTTGTGCATTACGGTGCCCCGGCACCGGGAGACGGACCATGCGCATACTCGTCGTCGAGGACACCGAGGATCTGGCCGACGCCATCGTCCACCGGCTGCGCAAGCTGGGCTACGCCGTCGACTGGGCGCCGACCGGGGACGAGGCGGAGGAGTTGCTGCGCCAGGAGGCGTACCAGCTCGTCCTGCTCGACATCATGCTGCCGGGGGTGGACGGACAGACGCTGCTGAACCGCCTGCGCCAGCGCCGCGACGCCACGCCGGTCCTGGTGATGACCGCCCGCTCGCAAGTGAATGTGCGGGTCGACCTGCTCGATCTGGGGGCCGACGACTTCATCGTGAAGCCCTTCGACCTGCGGGAACTGGAGGCCCGCTGCCGCGCCCTGCTGCGCCGCTCGCACGGACTCGCCTCCTCGCGCACGCAGTTCGGCAATCTGGTCTTCGACGCCGCCGCCAAGAAGGTGCTGGTCGACGCCCGCCCCGTCGATCTGGGCGGCCGCGAATTCCGCCTTTTGGAGCTGTTTCTCAGCAACCTGAACACCGTCCTGTCCAAGGAGGACCTGATGGACCGGCTGTTCAGCCTCGACCAGCCCACCGCGCTGAACGCCATCGAGTTGTATGTCTCCCGCCTCCGGCGCAAGCTGGAGGGCGCGTCGGTGGAGATCCGGACGGTTCGGGGGCTGGGGTATGTGGCGGAAGTGTGTGCCGAAGGCTGAAGGATTCTCGCTGCGGCGGCGGCTGTTCATCCGGCTGCTCGGTGTGCTCGCCGTCCTGACCGCCGGGCTGTTCCTGTTCGTCAGCGCCTACGCCCAGCGCGCCGCCGACGCCGCCTTCGACCGGCTGCTGATGGCGTCGGCCCTGTCGATCTCCGACACGGTGCGGGTGGAGGACGGGCGCTTTTCCGTCGACCTGCCCTATTCCTCGCTGGGCATCCTGGCCCAGGCCCGGCGCGACCGCGTGTTCTACCGGATCACCGCGCCGGACGGCGAGCTGGTCACCGGCTACCACGACCTGCCAGTGGCGCCCGCCAAGGCCGCGGTCGCCGGCGCTGCCGGCAGCGACTCCACCACCCGTTTCGAGAACGCCAGCTTCCGCGGCATGCCGGTGCGCGTCGCCGTCCTGAAGCGCTTCGCCACGCAGCCGGACCTCGGCGGCTGGGTCACCATAGCCGTCGCCCAGACGCGGGAGGAGCGCGGGGCGCTGGCCCGCGACATCCTGGCGAACGCCTTCCTTCCCATCGCCTTCACCGTCGTCGCGGCGGGCGGGCTGATCTGGTTCGGGGTGCGGCAGGCGCTGGCCCCCCTGGGCTCGCTGGAGCGGATGATCCGCGAG
This sequence comes from Azospirillum sp. UFLA03-27, assembly GCF_059803775.1. Taxonomy (NCBI): domain Bacteria; kingdom Pseudomonadati; phylum Pseudomonadota; class Alphaproteobacteria; order Rhodospirillales; family Azospirillaceae; genus Azospirillum; species Azospirillum sp. UFLA03-27. The sequence goes on from NZ_JAUQTX010000150.1 coordinate 9,250, forward strand.
CGGCAGCCCCACGACTTCTCCCCCATCGCCATGCCGCCGCCGCAGGAGGTCTCCCAGCTCGTCCAGGCGATCAACCAGCTCATGGCGCGTCTCCAATCCAATCTCGACACCATGCAGACCTTCCTGGCCGACGCCGCCCATCAGATCCGCACACCGCTGGCCAGCCTGCGCCTGCAGGCCGAACTCGCCATCGACGAGGACGATCCCGATGCCCTCCACCGCATCGCCCAGCGCGTGCACCGCAACGCGGTGGAGGCCAGCCAGCTCACCAGCCAACTCCTCAACCACGCCATGGTGATCCACCGCAGCGAGGCGCTGAAGCCCGAGGATGTCGATCTCGGCGCCCTGCTGGAGCAGGTGTTCCAGCGCGCCCGCGCGGTGGCCGGCGACACGGCGATCCGCCTGGACATCGACCGCGCGGCGGAACCCGCCACCGTCCCCGGCGACGCCATCAGCCTGCGCGAGGCGCTGACCAACCTGCTCGACAACGCGGTGAAGTACGCCGGCCCGTCCGGCCCCATCGACCTGACGCTGACCCCCCGGCCAAACGGGCGCGGTCTGCGCGTGGAGATCGCCGACCGCGGCCCCGGCGTGCCGGACGCCGAGAAACGCCGCGTGCTGGAGCGGTTCGGGCGCGGCAGCTCCGCCGCCGGGGTGGCGGGCAGCGGGCTGGGCCTCGCCATCGTCACCTCGGTGGTCGAGGCGCACGGAGCGGATTTGTCCCTGCTCGACCGCCCCGGCGGCGGGCTGATCGCGCGCATCGACTTCCCGGAGGCGGGCGGCGGAATCACCACGGCGGGGGGAGGGGCCACGCGGGCCCTGCTGCCCCTTCTGGTCCTCGTCGCCCTGCTCTGGGCGCCTTGGATGCAGGCCGCGCAGGCGGCGCAACTGCTCACCTACCCCGCCCCCGGCGGCGAGCGGGAGCGGCTGCGCATCCATTCCGCCACTGACCGGCAGGCCATCGAGCCGCTGGTCCTCGATTTCCAGCAGCTCCACCCCGACGTCACCGTCGAATACAAGGACATGGACACCGCCGACCTCTACGCCGAGGCGGTGGCCGTGCCGGCCAAGGGGGCCGCGGCGGAGACTCCCGACCTGCTCATCAGCTCGGCCTCCGACCTGCAGGTGAAGCTGGTCAACGACGGTCACACCCAGCCCCACCGCTCCGCCCTGACCGACACTCTGCCGGACTGGGCAAACTGGCGGGACGAAGCTTTCGGCTTCACCTTCGAGCCGGCGGTGATCGCCTACAACCGCGACCTTCTGCCGGACGCCCAGGTGCCGCGCACGCGCCCGGCGCTGATCCGGCTGCTGCGCGACGACCCGGCGCGCTTCGGCCGGCGCGTCGCCACTTACGACACGGCCACCAGCGGCATCGGCTATCTGCTGGCCTCCCACGACGCCCTGCTGTTCGGCCAGTACTGGCAGCTCGTCGCGATGATGGGCAATGCCCAGGCGCGGCTGGCCTGCTGCTCCGGCGAGATCCTCGACATGGTGGAGCGGGGCGAGGTGCTGATCGCCTACAACGTCCTCGGCTCCTACGCGCGGGCGCGGGCGGCGGCGGGGGCGCCCATCGGCATCGTGGTGCCGGAGGACTACACGCTGGTCATCTCCCGCGTCGCGGTGATTCCCCGGACGGCGCCCCGGCCGCAGCTCGCCGGCCGGTTCATCGACTATCTGCTGTCGCCGCGCGGGCAGGAGGTGGTGGCCGACCGCTCCGCCCTCTACGCCATCTCCTCCGGCATCAAGCGGGAGGCGTCGGCGTCGGGCCTGCGCTCCAGCACGGCGGCGCCGCTGCACCCCATCGCCCTCAGCCCGGCCCTGCTGGTGTTCCTCGACCGGCTGAAGCGGGAGCGGTTCCTGCAGCAATGGCAGTCGGCGATCCTGCTGCCCTGAGTCCTTGAGAGGATCCGCAACCCGCTCTCCTGTGCGACGCCTCAGCCATTCCAGCCTTCCGGCGGCGACGGCGCCCGCAGGGCCATGCCCATGCCGTGCAGCCGCGTCCGGCGCTTGTCAACCGGCAGGGCCGCCAGCCCGAGCAGCACCGTCGTCGCGGAATCGAGACCGCCCGGCGGACCGAGCGCCCCGGTGCCCAGGGCCTCGGCGATCGCATCCGACCGCCCCGCGTCCGGGCTTTCGGCGGCGGCCAGCAGACGCTCCGCGGCGGCGGTCCGGTCCGGCACCACCCCACGCCCACCCGCTTTCTTCAGGAGGGCCTTCACCCGCTGACGGTCGTTGCGGTCCTGGAAATGGCCGTGCCGCTGCATCAACCGCACCGCCTCGACCATGTAGTCGGCGAAGCTCCTCAGGTCCCGGCCCACCCGATGCGGAGGCTGTTCCTGCGCCGTCGCCACCGCTTGATGCAGCCAGCCGCTGGCCCGTGAGGCCCGGGTGATCGCATCCGCGGGGAGCGGCGGCGCAACCGCGGCGAAGAGGTCCGCAAGGATCAGAGCGTCCTCGGCCCCGTCGAGAACCGGACGTCGCAAAGCCTCTGCGAGCAGTCCGTTGAGCCATGGCGAAGAAAAAGGATGTGCTCGCCGGTCCTGCATCCGGAACCCCATGACAATGACATGGATTTGCAACCTCACGCAGAAGATACCAACTCTTCCGCGGATAGCAACGGAAACGATTCTATCAAGTGAGATGTTTCACAAGAATCGGCTATCACCACAGCGAAAATGAACGCGTATGTATTCCACCTTGGGAAACTATCATCGACAGATTCAATACAAATACGCGATATGTCCTTGAGCGCTTGCACAACCGCTACTATGATACACTCGGGTATGCAGGAGGGGCGCATGGCGGGCCTGTTGCAGGAGCGTACGGGACGCGCGGCGCACGCGAACGCAGCCTTGGCGGCTTGCCCACGGCATCAGCCGGATCAAGCCGAACGGTGCCACGCACAGGCATCGGCCGGCGGGACACCGCCGGTCAGGACACCTCTCGCCTGAAGCCTGCCGGATGCCACCGCGGGCAACGTTTTCCCACAAGGCACGGGCCGGCGTCATCGGGCGGAGGTCTTCGAGGACCGAAGTGAACCTCATTCCCTTCTGAAAGGACCATCGAGAATGAACGACAACAGCGAACGCGTCTCGTCCGTGCAGCCGGCGAACCTTGACCTCTCCTTCATCAACAAGCGGCTCGAGATGGCCGGCTACACGTCGGATCAGGCCGCGGCGTCGGTCGAGGCCTACCGCCAGTTCCTCGTCGTGGTCGCGGCGAAGCCGAACCTGATCCTGGTCCCGACGAAGGCGGCCGACGCGGCTTGGCACGAGCACATCCTGTTCATGGACCGTTACGAGGCGGACATGATGCGTCTTGTCGGCGCCCGGGTTCACCATCACCCGGACGCTCCCGACGCCGCTGCCTGGCAGAAGGCTGTCGCCAACACCCAGGACGCCTTCCGGACGACGCTCGGCGTGGAGCTGGGAACGGAGGAACTCGCCGGCTGCTACCTCACGGTCGAGGCGGCCTGAGCGTCATACCATCGTATTGACCGTTGCATGATGCGGTTGTTTTGCTGCTAAATTCATACGATTGGCAGCGCGCTCCGCGAACGCTCCCCTGACCGGCGGCCCAGGCCACGGTCAGGGGCGCATCCCGTCACCCCTGGCAGCGAAAGGGAGGAAGGATTGATGTCCGATCTGGTCCACGACCTCTCCAGCCGCGCCCGGGACATGAACGCCGCGCTCACCGTCTTCGACAAGAGCGACACGCTGCTGGCAACCAACGACAAGCAGAAGACGATCTATCCCTTCATCGACTTCTCACGCTCGGTGACGTTCCGCGACATCGTGTGGGAATGCGTGAAGCACAAGAAGTTCAGCTCGGACACCATCTATTCCGATCCGGCGCGATGGATCGGCTATGCCGAGGATCTCCGCCGGTTCAACCGGTTCTGGCAGTCCTTCACGCTCCATTCCGACGGGCGGGTCATCCAGATCACCTACGAGCGGTTGGACGACACGGACGGCTGGTGGTACCAGATCCGGCGCGACGTCACCAGCAACGTCCAGGACAGCGTCCGGGGCGGCTTCGACAGCCTGATCTCCCTCAACGGCGGCAGCGTCCTGCCGCCGTCGGGCCAGCCCACCTTCGTCGTCCGGCTTCTCGACGCCCTGCCCTACCCGGCGGCGCTTCTGACGCCGCGCTGCCAAGTCATCGACGGCAACCAGTCCTTCGCCTCCATCGTGGCGCGGGGAGACGGGCTGTCCCTGGTCGGCGGCCGGCTGATCATCCCGGACGCACCCACCGAACAGGCGGAACTGTCGAAGCGGGCCGCCGGCTTCTTCCGCCGCCGCACCCGTACGCCGATCACGTTGCGCGTGCCGCGCCTGGACCAGCCGTCGCCCTATTTCGCCACCCTGTCGGAGCCGCCGGCCCAAAGCGTCGGAAGCGGCGGCCCGATGACCGGCATCCTCCTCCTGACTCTCGTCGATCCGGATATCCTGCCCGCCGTGTCGGCGCGCGCCGTCGCCGAGCTTCTCCAGATCACCGGATCGGAAGCCGAGATCGCGCTGGCCCTGTGCTCCGGCCGGAGCGTCGACGAGATCGCCGAGGATCGCGGGGTGGAGCGGCGCACCGTCTACAATCAGGTTTCGTCCATCCTGGGCAAGACCGGGCTGCGCAACCAAGCGGGAATCGTGCGGCAGGTGACGACGATCTGCTGGCATTTCGGGTCGCGCGTCTGATCGAATCCGGGTATGCTGCCCGATGCATCGCCGGCCGCGCGAATACCTGGATATGGACGCACTCTTGTGCATACATATGGCGGACGTCCGGTGCAGTTCCGGTTCCGCTCTGGCCGGAGACCGTGAAGGAGGCAGGGGCGTCTGTTTTTCCTATTTTCCGCCCATCGCCCCGCCCCTATCGCCCCGCAACGTCCCGCATCATGCCCCTGCCCGCCGCTCTGCGTCTGCTCCTGACTGCTCTGGCCATCGTGACCGGTGTCGCGGGTGCCGTGTTTCCGGCAGCGGCGGGAACCTTGCGGGCCAGCCTTTCCGACGATCTGACGACCATCGATCCGTTCGCCTTTCCCGGCTTGGTCTCATCCGGTGTCCTGCGGCAGGTCTATGAGGGCTTCACCGCCGTCGACGCCGCCGGCAACGCCGTTCCGGCGCTGGCCACCCGTTGGGAGACGCCGGACGACGGGCGGACGTGGCGCTTTACCCTGCGCCCGGACGTGCGGTTCCATTCGGGACGCCCATTCACCGCCGCCGACATCCTGTGGACCTGGGAACACCATCTGACGCGGACGCCCCAGCCCGGCTACAGCGCCTTCTACCTGCGCGGCATCGAGGGGGCCGCGGCGTTGCAGCAGGGGACCGCCGCCTCGCTGTCCGGCGTCGCCATTCCCGACCCTCACACACTCGTCGTGCGGCTGGCTGAACCCGACGCGCTGTTCCCGCTCTACCCGTTCCTGTTCGTCGACCGCGGCATGGAGGACGAATTCGGGCCGGCTTGGCACGAGCGGGCGTCCGGCGGCACCGGGCCGTTCCGCCTCACGTCCTGGCGGCGCGGCGAATCCGTGCGTCTGGAGGCCCACGCCGATTATTGGGGCGGTGCTCCGGCCGTGGAGGCGGTGTCCCTGGCGGTGTTGCCCGACACCAACACGCTGCTGGCGCGCTACGACGCCGGAGAGCTGGACATCGCGCCGCTTCCCGACAACGCGGTGCGCACGGTGGTCCGTCAGCCGCGCTACGACGGGCAGATCGCGGCCTTCTCCCGCGCGCAGGTGCGCTATCTTGCCCTGAACCAGGATCTGTACCCGCCCTTCCGCGACCGGCGGGTGCGCGAGGCGTTCCGTTACGCGCTGGACCGGGTCGCCACGGTGAACGGGCTCCATGCCGGGCGGGCGCTGCTGACGAACGGCTTCGTCACGCCCGGCCTGGGCGGCTACCACCCCGACGCGGTGCCGTTGACCCCGACCGATCCGAACCGGGCCAAGGCGCTTCTGGCGGAGTCCGGCCACGCCGGGGGGCGCGGATTGCCGCCGCTCCAGATCGCCGGTGGTCCCAACGTGCGCGAGGAGGCCACCTATTTCGCCGCCCAGCTCACCGCGGTGCTGGGCATTCCGGTCGGCGTGCGCATCCAGGAGCGCGCGGCCTTCGTGGCGGCGATCAACGAGGGGCGCGAGGCGCTGTTCATTAACGGCTGGACGGCGGATTTCCCCGATCCCATGGACCAGCTCGCCACCCAATGGCACAGCGCCAGCCCGACGAACCGCGTCCGTTGGCACAACCCGGATTTCGACCGGCTCATGGAGCGGGCGCGCGGCCTCGCCGACCCCGACGCCCGCAACGCGCTCTACCGGGACGCCGAAGCCCTGCTCCGGGAGCAGGCCGTGGCGGTGCCTCTTCCCGTGCCGCAGTTCGTAGCTCTGGTGCGGCCCGGCGTGACCGGGGTGGTCATCCGGCCGGACGGCACGACGGATTACCATTCCGCCCGGTTGCCATGACGGCACGCCGCCTCGGCCGCTATGGCCTGTCCTGGCGACTGGCTTGGCGAATGGCCCGGCGCCTGCCGGCGCTTCTTCTTATGGCCGGAGCCGCCGTGCTGGCGAGCTTCCTGGCCTCCCACGCGCTTCCCGGCGATCCGGTCCTGCTTATGGTCGACGGTCGGGCCGCCGACCCGGAGATGATCCGCCGGCTGCGGGAAGACGCCGGGCTGGATCAGCCGATCGCCGTTCAATTCCTGTCCTACACGCTGGCCCTGCTGCGCGGCGACCTCGGCCAATCGCTGCGCTATGGCGGCGTTCCGGTGACGGCGCTGCTGGGCGAAGCCTTGCCGGTGACGTTGGGGCTGATGGCGGGTGCGGCGGTGCTGGCCCTGCCCCTCGGACTCCTGCTGGGCCTCGCCGCGGCGGATGTCCGGCGGGCGTGGCCGGGCACGGCCCTCACCATCGGGTCGGTGATGGCCCTGTCGGTGCCGCCGCTGGCGCTGGCGACGTGGCTGATGCTGGCGGGGTCCGGTACGGCGCCCTGGGCCGTGGCGGCGCTCGCCCTGCCGGCGGTGGCGATGATCGCCCGCCTGACACGGACCCAGGTGATGGAGGTGCTGGGACGCGACTTCATCCGCACCGCGCAGGCCAAGGGGCTGGGACGAACCGCCGTTCTGCTGCGCCACGCCCTGCCGAACGCTCTGGTGCCGCTGGCGGCGGCGGCCGGATCGGTGGCCGGGACGATCCTCACCACCACGGCGGCGGTGGAGACCGTCTTCGCCCTGCCGGGGGTGGGGCGGCTGACCGTCCAGGCGGTGCTGGCCCGCGACCACACGGTCGCCGGAGCCACCGTTCTGGTCTTCGTCCTGATGCAGATCGCCATCAGCCTGACCGCCGAGCTGCTGATCGGTCTCGCCGATCCGCGACTCCGCGACAATAGGTTGCGCGACGATGGGAAGCCGTCATGATTGCCGTGCGTTCCTGCGCCGGACGCGCCGGCCTGCTGCTCGCGGCGGCGCTGGCGGTGCCGCTGGCCTTGGCCGCCCTTCTGCTGCCGCTCGACCCGTCCGCCATGGATCTCGGGCAGGCCTGGGCCGGGCCGTCCGCGGCCCACCCGCTGGGCTGCGACGGGCTGGGCCGCGACGTCGCCGCCCGGTTGATCGCCGGGACGGGAACCTCCTTCGCCATCGCCGGGCTGGCGCTCGCCCTGGCAGTGGGGCCTGTCTCTTATACACATCTCCGAGCCCACGAGACTATAAC
>NZ_JAUQTX010000151.1:0-16929 GCF_059803775.1 Azospirillum sp. UFLA03-27
ATCTCCATGGAAGTCGAGCTGATCGCTCCGATCGCCATGGACGAGGGCCTGCGCTTCGCCATCCGCGAGGGTGGCCGTACGGTCGGCGCCGGCGTCGTCGCCTCGATCATCAAGTAAGTTAAGGAGTCGATCCCGCCGCCGTTCCCATGTGGTTCGGCGGCGGGGTTGATCCCTGTCGATTTCGGCATGCCGGCCGATAAAAAGGCTAGCAAGCCACGCGGCTATGCGCTATAAGCTCCGCTCCCCGCCGGGGGTAGAGCCTGCGGCGATAGGAGTGTAGCTCAATTGGTAGAGCACCGGTCTCCAAAACCGGGGGCTGGGGGTTCGAGCCCCTCCACTCCTGCCACGCCGTACCGAACAAGAACGGGTCGCTGACCGCGCCCTACACGTCGCACCGGAGCCCGCACGGTCTACGATGGCTAAAGTGAACCCCGCAGAATTCGCGCGCGACGTCCGCCGCGAGGTGGCCAAGGTCACCTGGCCGACCCGCAAGGAAACCGGCGTGACGACCGCCATGGTGTTCGTCATGGTGGTGCTGGCTTCGCTGTTCTTCCTCGTCGTGGATCAGGTGCTGGCCTTCGCCGTCCGTATGATCCTTGGGCTGGGAGCCTGATCGCCATGGCCGCGCGCTGGTACGTCGTTCACGTCTATTCGGGCTTCGAGAAGAAGGTTTCCCAGGCCATCCGCGAAAAGGCGGCTCAGAAGGGTCTGGAAGACAAGTTCGAAGAAATCCTGGTGCCGACCGAGGAAGTGGTCGAGGTGCGCCGGGGTTCCAAGATCAACACCGAGCGGAAGTTCTTCCCCGGCTACGTCCTCATCAAGATGGATTTGACGGACGAGTCCTGGCATCTCGTGAAGAACACGCCGAAGGTCACCGGCTTCCTGGGCGGCGGCGGCAAGCCGCAGCCGATCAGCCAACGTGAAGCCGAGCGGATCATCCATCAGGTGCAGGAAGGCTTTGAGCGCCCCAAGCCCTCGATCACCTTCGAGGTGGGCGAGCAGGTTCGCGTGAGCGACGGCCCCTTCACCTCCTTCAATGGCACCGTCGAGGAAGTCGACGAGGAGAAGGCCCGCCTCAAGGTGGCGGTGTCCATCTTTGGCCGCTCCACGCCGGTCGAGCTGGAATACACCCAGGTCGAGAAGGTCTGAGTTTAGAGTTTTCCCGGGGCACGTGATGAACAGTCACGTGCTCCTTTCTGCTGCGGAAGGCCCGCCATAGCCGCACCGCAAAGCCCCGCGACGCCCGTCAGCGTATCGAGGCGTCGTATCTGGAGGTTGTGACATGGCAAAGAAAATCGTCGGCTTCATCAAGCTGCAGGTTCCGGCCGGCAAGGCGAATCCGTCGCCGCCCATCGGCCCGGCGCTCGGTCAGCGCGGCCTGAACATCATGGAGTTCTGCAAGGCGTTCAACGCCAAGACGCAGGACCTGGAAGTCGGCATGCCGATCCCGGTGGTCATCACCGCCTACGGCGACCGTACCTTCACCTTCGTCACGAAGACCCCGCCGGTCAGCTACTTCCTGAAGAAGGCCGCTGGCATCGACAAGGGCTCGCAGACCACCGGCAAGGGCGCTTTCGCCGGCAAGATCACGAAGACCCAGATTCGTGACATCGCCGAGAAGAAGATGAAGGACCTGAACGCCCACGACGTCGAGGCGGCCGCGAGCATGATCGCTGGTTCCGCCCGCTCGATGGGCCTCGAAGTGGTGGAGGGCTGATCCCATGGCGAAGCTCGGCAAGCGACTGACCGATTCCTACAAGAAGGTCGACCGCGAGGCGCTCTACTCGTTGGAAGGCGCCGTCTCCCTGATCAAGGGCCTGCCCAAGGCGAAGTTCGATGAGACCATCGAAATCGCCATGAACCTGGGCATCGACCCGCGTCACGCCGACCAGATGGTCCGCGGCGTGGTGAACCTGCCGAACGGCACCGGCAAGACCGTTCGCGTCGCGGTGTTCGCCAAGGGCACCAAGGCGGACGACGCCCTGGCCGCCGGCGCGGACATCGTCGGCGCCGACGACCTGGCCGAGAAGATCCTGGCCGGCAACATCGACTTCGACCGCTGCATCGCGTCCCCGGACATGATGGGCGTCGTCGGCAAGCTCGGTAAGGTCCTCGGCCCGCGCGGCCTGATGCCGAACCCGAAGCTGGGCACCGTGACCCCCGACGTGGCCGGCGCCGTCAAGGCCGCCAAGGCCGGCGCGGTGGAGTTCCGCGCCGAGAAGACCGGCATCGTGCATGCCGGCGTCGGCAAGGCCAGCTTCTCGGAAGAGGCTCTGGTGCAGAACATCCGCGCCTTCGTGGATGCCATCACCCGCGCCAAGCCGACCGGTGCCAAGGGCCAGTACCTGCTGAAGGTCTCGCTGTCCTCGACGATGGGCCCGGGCCTCAAGCTTGATCTGTCCACTCTGGCCGCCACGGCCTGAGTGATCTGAGTTTCGCCGCCGATTCCCTTGGGAACCGGCGGCGATCGGGTGTCCCTGCGGGGATGCCCACCCTGTCCAAGACCGCTGGTGCTCGCGCCTCCCCGGAGGCAAGGGCTTAAACCCGCCAGAGCAGACAGGAGTTGAACCGTTAACCACGCGGGCTTGCCCGCGGTTCAGGAACGGCTCGAACTTCTGGGACAGGTTCGCCGGGGCTCCCCACCGAAAGGGAAGGGGCCCCACGTAAACCTCTGTGCAAGGAGGCGATCCGTGGATCGTACACAAAAAGAAGCGGCGATCGCGGACCTGCAGTCGAAGCTCCAGGACACGGGCCTGGTGGTGGTCACCCACCATCTTGGCCTGACGGTGGCGGAAGTCACCGACCTGCGTGGCAAGATTCGGGCCGCGGGCGCGAGCTTCAAGGTGACGAAGAACCGGCTCGCCCGCCGCGCCCTTCAGGGCACGCAGTTCGAAGGTCTGGACGGTCTCTTCAAGGGGCCGACCGCGATCGCTTACTCGAAGGATCCCGTCGCGGCCGCCAAGGTGGTGGCTGACTACGCGAAGACCAACGAGAAGCTGAAGATCGTCGGTGCCGCTCTCGGCGACCAGATCCTCGACGCGGAGGGAGTTAAGGCTCTCGCCACGCTCCCGTCGCTGGACGAACTGCGCGCCAAGCTCGTGGGCATGATCCAGACCCCGGCGACCCGCATCGCCGGCGTTCTCCAGGCTCCGGGCGGCCAGGTCGCCCGTGTGCTGGCGGCCTACGCGAAGAAGGACGAGGCGGCCTGAGCCGCATCCGTCTAGCTGTCTACCCATCCCAGAACATCGAGTTGTTGGAGCATTAAAATGGCTGATCTGCAGAAGCTGGTCGACGATCTCTCGGCCCTGACCGTCATCGAGGCCGCCGAGCTGTCGAAGCTGCTGGAAGAGAAGTGGGGCGTCTCCGCCGCCGCTCCGGTGGCCGTTGCCGCCGCCGGTCCGGCCGCCGCCGCCGCCCCGGTCGAAGAGCAGACCGAGTTCAACGTGATCCTCGCCGACGCCGGCGACAAGAAGATCAACGTGATCAAGGAAGTCCGCGCCATCACCGGCCTGGGCCTGAAGGAAGCCAAGGACCTGGTCGAAGGCGCCCCGAAGCCGGTCAAGGAGGCCGTGTCGAAGGACGAGGCCGCCAAGATCAAGAAGCAGCTTGAAGAGGCCGGCGCCAAGGTCGATATTAAGTAAGACCGTCTTGCTGCGACGGATAAGACATATCCACGCCGGACGGCGGCTGGTCCCCGAGGGGGCCTGCCGCCGCACGGCGTTTTCTGCCTTCCACCGGACCGGGTTTCTCGGTCCGGCTCTTTCCGTCCCTGCATAAGGGGCGGGCCGCGCGATCATCGCCGCGTCGCGGCGAGCACCCTGGTTCGCGTGCTTCTGGTCGAGCGTACTCACGATTCTGACGTTTGGGGACATCCATGGCCAAATCCTTTACGGGTCGAAAGCGTGTTCGGAAGAGCTTCGGGCGCATCCCGGAAGTCACCCAGATGCCCAACCTCATCGAGGTGCAGCGCAGCTCCTACGATCACTTCCTGCAAATGGACGTCCCGCCGGAGAAGCGGGCCAACCTGGGTCTGCAGGAGGTGTTCCGGTCGGTGTTCCCGATCAAGGACTTCTCCGACCGCGCCGTCCTCGACTTCGTGAAGTACGAGCTTGAGCAGCCGAAGTATGACGTCGAGGAGTGCCAGCAGCGCGGCATGACCTTCGCCGCCCCGCTGAAGGTAACCCTGCGCCTCTCCGTCTTCGACGTGGAAGAGGACACGGGCCTGCGCTCGATCCGCGACATCAAGGAGCAGGACGTCTACATGGGCGACATGCCCCTGATGACGGCCAACGGCACCTTCATCATCAACGGCACCGAGCGCGTCATCGTCTCGCAGATGCACCGCAGCCCGGGCGTCTTCTTCGACCATGACAAGGGCAAGACCCATTCGTCGGGCAAGTATCTCTTTGCCGCCCGCGTGATCCCGTACCGCGGCTCCTGGCTGGACTTCGAGTTCGACGCCAAGGATCTGGTGTACGTGCGCATCGACCGCCGCCGCAAGCTGCCGGCCACCACGCTGCTGTTCGCTCTGGACGGCGCGGAGACCGAGGCGCTGCGCGCCGAGCGGAAGGCTCAGAAGAAGGACCTGCTGCCCTACGAGGCGCAGGGCATGGCGAAGGAAGAAATCCTCAACTTCTTCTACGACACCATCACCTACACCCGCGCGTCGGGCGGCTGGAAGACCCCCTTCAACGCCGACCGCATGAAGGGCGTGAAGGTCGCCTCCGACCTCGTTGACGCGGCCTCCGGCCAGGTCGTCGCCGAGGCCGGCACCAAGATGACGCCGCGCCTGATCAAGAAGCTGGTCGAGGGCGGCCTCGCCGAGCAGCTCGTCTCCACCGAGGAGCTGACCGGCCGCTACCTCGCCGTCGACATCATCAACGAGCGGACCGGCGAAGTCCTGTTCGAAGCCGGTGATGAATTGTCGGCGAGCGATCTCGACAAGCTGGAGAAGGCCGGCGTCGACGAGCTGCCGGTGCTGGCGATCGACCACCTCAACGTCGGCGCCTACATCCGCAACACGATGGCGGCCGACCGCAACGCGTCCCGCGAGGATGCGCTGATCGACATCTACCGCGTCATGCGTCCGGGCGAGCCGCCGACCCTGGAGTCGGCCGAGGCGCTGTTCGCCGGCCTGTTCTTCGACAGCGAGCGCTACGACCTGTCGGCGGTGGGCCGCGTCAAGATGAACGCGCGCCTGAACTTCCAGACCGAGGACAGCGTCCGTGTCCTGCGCAAGCAGGACATCATGTCGATCCTCAAGGTTCTGGTGAACCTGAAGGACGGCCGCGGCGAGATCGACGACATCGACCATCTCGGCAACCGCCGCGTCCGCTCGGTCGGCGAGCTGATGGAGAACCAGTACCGCGTCGGGCTGCTGCGCATGGAGCGCGCGATCCGCGAGCGCATGAGCTCGGTCGAGATCGACACGGTCATGCCGCACGACCTGATCAACGCCAAGCCGGCGGCGGCGGCGGTGCGCGAGTTCTTCGGCTCCTCGCAGCTCTCGCAGTTCATGGACCAGACCAACCCGCTGTCCGAGATCACGCACAAGCGTCGTCTCTCGGCCCTCGGGCCGGGCGGTCTGACCCGCGAGCGCGCCGGCTTCGAGGTGCGCGACGTGCACCCGACGCACTACGGCCGCATCTGCCCGATTGAGACGCCCGAAGGTCCGAACATCGGTCTGATCAACTCGCTGGCGACCTACGCCCGCGTGAACCAGTACGGCTTCATTGAGAGCCCGTACCGCAAGGTGCGCGATAGCATCGTCACCGACGAGGTGGTCTACCTCTCCGCCATGGAGGAGGGCCGCTACGTCGTCGCCCAGGCGAACGCCGAACTGGACGCGGACAACCGCTTCGCCGCCGACCTCGTGTCGTGCCGGCAGGGCGGCGAGTACCTGATGTTCCGCCCGGAGGCCATCGACCTGATCGACGTTTCGCCGAAGCAGCTCGTCTCCGTCGCCGCGGCGCTGATCCCGTTCCTTGAGAACGACGACGCGAACCGCGCGCTGATGGGCTCGAACATGCAGCGTCAGGCGGTGCCGCTGGTCAAGGCCGACGCGCCGCTGGTCGGCACGGGCATGGAGGCCACGGTCGCCCGTGACTCCGGCGTGACCATCGTCGCCAAGCGCAAGGGCATCGTCGACCAGATCGACGCGACCCGCATCGTGGTCCGGGCGACCGACTCGTCCGACGCCACGGCGCCGGGCGTGGACATCTACAACCTGCTGAAGTTCCAGCGTTCCAACCAGAACACCTGCATCACCCAGCGTCCGCTGGTGAAGGTGGGCGACCGCGTGGCGGCCGGCGACATCATCGCCGACGGCCCCTCGACGGAGCTGGGCGAGCTGGCGCTGGGCCGCAACGTGCTCGTCGCCTTCATGCCGTGGAACGGCTACAACTTCGAGGACTCGATCCTCATCAACGAGCGCATCGTCAAGGATGACGTCTTCACCTCGATCCACATCGAGGAGTTCGAGGTCATGGCCCGCGACACCAAGCTGGGCCAGGAGGAAATCACCCGCGACATTCCGAACGTCGGTGAGGAAGCCCTCAAGAACCTCGACGAGGCCGGCATCGTCTACATCGGCGCCGAGGTCCGTCCGGGCGACATCCTGGTCGGCAAGGTGACGCCGAAGGGCGAAAGCCCGATGACGCCGGAAGAGAAGCTGCTGCGCGCCATCTTCGGCGAGAAGGCGTCCGACGTCCGCGACACCTCGCTGCGTCTGCCGCCGGGTGTGGCCGGGACGATCGTCGAGGTCCGCGTGTTCAGCCGCCGCGGCGTCGACAAGGACGAGCGCGCCCTGGCGATCGAGCGCGCCGAGATCGAGAAGCTGGCCAAGGACCGCGACGACGAGCGCGCGATCCTGGAGCGCAGCTTCTACACCCGCCTGAAGGAGGTCATCCTCGGCCAGACCGCCCAGTCCGGGCCGAAGGGCATGCGGGCCGGCACGGTGCTCACCGATGCCGAACTGGCGAACCTGACCAAGGGCCAGTGGCGCCAGATCTCCATCGCCGACGAGCAGGTGATGGAGACGGTGGAGAGCCTGGGCAAGGTCTTCGACGACTCGATCCAGGCGCTGCAGAACCGCTTCGAGAACAAGGTCGAGAAGCTGCAGCGCGGCGACGAGCTGCCGCCGGGCGTGATGAAGATGGTCAAGGTCTTCGTCGCGGTGAAGCGCAAGCTGCAGCCGGGCGACAAGATGGCCGGCCGCCACGGCAACAAGGGTGTGGTCTCCCGCATCCTGCCGCAGGAGGACATGCCCTACCTGGAGGACGGCCAGCCGGTCGATCTGGTGCTGAACCCGCTGGGCGTGCCGTCGCGCATGAACATCGGTCAGATCCTGGAGACCCACCTGGGCTGGGCGTC
The DNA here is from genome assembly GCF_059803775.1 of Azospirillum sp. UFLA03-27. Lineage (NCBI taxonomy): Bacteria > Pseudomonadati > Pseudomonadota > Alphaproteobacteria > Rhodospirillales > Azospirillaceae > Azospirillum > Azospirillum sp. UFLA03-27. The sequence continues at coordinate 7,372 of NZ_JAUQTX010000151.1, forward strand.
GGCCGGCCTCGGCAAGCAGATCGGCCGCGCCATCGACCAGTACCGCCTCGCCATGAAGGGCCGCGGCGACGCCGCCCAGACCATGGACGGGCTGCGCATCACGCTGAAGGAAGCCTACGGCCAGAAGGTCTACGACGACCAGATCGCCGACATGACCGAAGGCGAGCTGCTGGAGCTGGGCGGCAACCTGCGCAAGGGCGTTCCCTTCGCCACGCCGGTCTTCGACGGCGCGCGCGAGGAGGACATCTGCCAGCAGCTGGAGAAGGCGGGTCTGGACCGCTCCGGTCAGGTCACCCTGATCGACGGCCGCACCGGCGAGGCCTTCGACCGCAAGGTGACCGTCGGCTACATCTACATGCTGAAGCTGCACCACCTGGTGGACGACAAGATCCACGCGCGCTCGATCGGTCCCTACTCGCTGGTCACCCAGCAGCCGCTCGGCGGTAAGGCCCAGTTCGGCGGACAGCGGTTCGGTGAAATGGAAGTGTGGGCGCTCGAAGCTTACGGCGCCGCCTACACGCTGCAGGAAATGCTCACGGTCAAGTCGGACGACGTGTCCGGCCGTACCAAGGTCTACGAGGCGATCGTCCGCGGCGACGACAACTTCGAGGCGGGCATCCCTGAGTCCTTCAACGTTCTGGTCAAGGAGCTGCGCTCCCTGGGCCTGAACGTCGAGCTGAACCAGCGGTCGTACTGAGCCCAAGAGACTTGAACCTGCCGGAGGAGGGGCCATGTTGGCCCCTTCCGGCGGGAACTGCCCTTAACCGACAACGCGGCGCTGCCAGCGGGAGACGGTCATGAACGAGTTGATGAACATTTTCGGCCAGGTCCAGGGTCCCCAGAGCTTCGATCAGATCCGCATCCAGATCGCGAGCCCTGAGCGCATCCGGTCCTGGTCGTTCGGCGAGATCAAGAAGCCGGAAACCATCAACTATCGCACTTTCAAGCCTGAGCGCGACGGCCTGTTCTGCGCCCGCATCTTCGGCCCGATCAAGGACTACGAGTGCTTGTGCGGCAAGTACAAGCGCATGAAGTACCGTGGCATCATCTGCGAGAAGTGCGGCGTCGAGGTGACGCTGTCGAAGGTCCGGCGCGAGCGCATGGGCCACATCGAGCTGGCCTCTCCGGTCGCCCACATCTGGTTCCTGAAGTCCCTGCCGAGCCGCATCGGTCTGCTGCTCGACATGACGCTGAAGGATCTGGAGCGCATTCTCTACTTCGAGAACTACGTCGTCATCGAGCCGGGCCTGACCCCGCTGAAGCTCCACCAGCTTCTCAGCGAGGAGGAGTTCGTCTCCGCCCAGGACGAGTACGGCGAGGACGCCTTCACTGCCTCCATCGGTGCCGAAGCGCTGCGCATCATGCTGTCGGCGCTCGACATGGAGGAGGAGAAGAAGACCTGCCGCGAGGAGCTGCGGGACACCTCGTCCGAGGCCAAGCGCAAGAAGCTCGTGAAGCGCCTGAAGCTGATCGACGCCTTCCTGTCGTCGCAGTCGCGTCCGGAATGGATGATCCTGGAAGTCATTCCGGTGATCCCGCCGGAGCTGCGCCCGCTCGTCCCGCTGGACGGTGGCCGCTTCGCGACGTCCGACCTGAACGACCTGTACCGCCGCGTCATCAACCGCAACAACCGCCTGAAGCGGCTGATCGAGCTGAAGGCGCCGGATATCATCGTCCGCAACGAGAAGCGCATGCTGCAGGAGGCCGTCGACGCGCTGTTCGACAACGGCCGCCGTGGCCGCGTCATCACCGGCGCCAACAAGCGTCCGCTGAAGTCGCTGTCCGACATGCTGAAGGGCAAGCAGGGTCGCTTCCGTCAGAACCTTCTCGGCAAGCGCGTCGACTACTCGGGCCGTTCGGTCATCGTGGTCGGTCCGGAGCTGAAGCTGCACCAGTGCGGCCTGCCGAAGAAGATGGCGCTGGAGCTGTTCAAGCCCTTCATCTATGCGAAGCTTGAGCTGTATGGCCTCGCCTCGACCATCAAGGCCGCCAAGCGGATGGTGGAGAAGGAGCGTCCCGAGGTGTGGGACATCCTCGAGGAGGTCATCCGCGAGCATCCGGTGATGCTGAACCGCGCCCCGACGCTGCACCGCCTGGGCATCCAGGCCTTCGAGCCGACGTTGATCGAAGGCAAGGCGATCCAGCTCCACCCGCTGGTCTGCACCGCCTTCAACGCCGACTTCGACGGCGACCAGATGGCCGTGCACGTCCCGCTGAGCCTCGAGGCCCAGCTGGAAGCGCGCGTCCTGATGATGTCGACCAACAACATCCTGTCGCCCGCGAACGGCAAGCCGATCATCGTGCCGTCGCAGGACATCGTGCTGGGTCTCTACTACATCACGATGGACCGGCCGGGCGAGAAGGGCGAGGGCATGACCTTCGCCAACGTCGGCGAGATCGAGCAGGCGCTGGACGCCAAGGTCGTGACGCTGCACGCCAAGGTGAAGGCGCGTTACAAGGGCGTGGATGAGAATGGCGACGAGAAGATCTCCATCGTGGAGACGACTCCGGGTCGCATGCTCCTGTCCGAGATCCTGCCGCGCAACCCGGCGGTGCCCTTCTCGCTGATCAACCGCCTGCTGACCAAGAAGGACGTCGGCAACGTCATCGACGCCGTCTACCGCCATTGCGGTCAGAAGGAGACGGTGATCTTCGCCGACCGCCTGATGAAGCTCGGCTTCGGCCACGCCTGCCGCGCCGGCATTTCCTTCGGCAAGGATGACATGGTCATTCCCGAGGCGAAGAAGAAGCTGGTCAACGACAGCAAGGAGCGGGTGAAGGAGTTCGAGCAGCAGTATCTCGACGGTCTGATCACCCAGGGCGAGAAGTACAACAAGGTTGTCGACGTCTGGTCGGAATGCACCGAGAAGGTGGCGACGGAGATGATGAAGGTCATCTCCGACACCGCTCCCGGCAAGCCGGTGAACTCGGTCTACATGATGGCCCATTCCGGTGCGCGTGGTTCGGCCGCCCAGATCCGCCAGCTGGCGGGCATGCGCGGCCTGATGGCCAAGCCGTCGGGTGAGATCATCGAGACGCCGATCATCTCGAACTTCAAGGAAGGCCTGACCGTGCTGGAGTACTTCAACTCCACCCACGGCGCCCGCAAGGGTCTGGCCGACACGGCCTTGAAGACGGCGAACTCCGGTTACCTGACCCGTCGTCTCGTCGACGTGGCCCAGGACGCCATCATCGTCGAGACGGATTGCGGCACCGACAAGGGCATCACCGTCAAGGCGGTGATCGATGGCGGCGAGGTCATCTCCCCGCTGGGCGACCGCATCCTTGGCCGCACGGTGGTGGGTGACCTGATCGACCCGCTGAACGGCGAGCTGATCGTGCCGAACGCCGGCCTGATCGATGAGCCCACAGTGGACCGCATCGAGCGCTCGGGCATCGACAGCGTCATGATCCGTTCGGTCCTGACCTGCGAGACCAAGGACGGCGTCTGCGCCAAGTGCTACGGCCGTGATCTGGCCCGCGGCACGCTGGTCAACGTCGGCGAGGCCGTCGGCGTCATCGCCGCCCAATCGATCGGCGAGCCGGGCACGCAGCTCACCATGCGCACGTTCCACATCGGTGGCGCGGCGCAGCGCGGCGCGGAGCAGAGCCAGGTGGAGGCGGCGTTCGATGCCACGGTGCGGATCCACAACCGCAACGTCGTCATCAACTCCTCCAACATCCCGGTGGTCATGGGCCGCAGCACCGAGGTGATCCTGCTCGACGAGCAGGGCCGCGAGCGGGCGCGTCACCGCGTTCCGTACGGTGCGAAGCTGCTCGCCGACGAGGGTGTGAAGGTCGAGCGCGGCCAGAAGCTGGCCGAGTGGGACCCCTACACCCTGCCGATCATCACCGAGCGCGAGGGTACCGCCCACTACGTCGACCTCGTGGAAGGCATCTCCATGCGCGAGGTGATGGACGAGGCGACCGGCATCTCGTCGAAGGTCGTGGTGGACTGGCGTCAGCAGCCGCGCGGTGCGGATCTGAAGCCGCGCATCACGCTGCGCGACGAGCGGGGCGAGATCATCACGCTCGCCAACGGTCTGGAGGCTCGCTACTTCATGTCGGTGGACGCCATCCTCTCGGTCGAGAACGGCGCCCATGTCAGGGCCGGCGATGTGCTGGCGCGTATCCCGCGCGAGTCGTCCAAGACCCGCGACATCACGGGCGGTCTGCCGCGCGTGGCCGAGCTGTTCGAGGCGCGCCGTCCGAAGGACTTCGCGATCATCTCGGACCTCGACGGCCGCGTGGAGTTCGGCAAGGACTACAAGACCAAGCGCCGCATCGTCGTCCGCAACGACGAGACGGGGGACGAGCGCGAGTATCTGATCCCGAAGGGCAAGCACATCTCCGTGCAGGAGGGTGACTATGTCCAGCGCGGCGACCTGCTGATGGACGGCAACCCGGTGCCGCACGATATCCTGTCGGTGATGGGTGTGGAGGCTCTGGCCAATTACCTCATCAACGAGATCCAGGACGTCTATCGACTGCAGGGCGTGAAGATCAACGACAAGCACATCGAGGTGATCGTCCGCCAGATGCTGCAGAAGGTCGAGATCACCGACGCCGGCGAGACCACCTTCCTGGTGGGCGAGCAGGTCGACCGTCAGGAGTTCGACGAAGAGAACGAGAAGACCGTCGCCGAGGGGCTGAAGCCGGCCGCCGGCCACCCGGTTCTGCAGGGCATCACCAAGGCGTCGCTGCAGACCCGGTCCTTCATCTCCGCCGCGTCGTTCCAGGAAACCACCCGCGTCCTCACCGAGGCGGCGGTGTCGGGCAAGACCGACAACCTGGAAGGCCTGAAGGAGAACGTCATCGTCGGCCGCCTGATCCCGGCGGGTACGGGCTCCGTCGTCAACCGCCTGAAGCAGATCGCCGCCGAGCGGGATCGCGCCCTGGCGCTGGGCGAGGATGGCGAAGGCGAGGCTCCGGCCCTGCCGCATCCGGGCGAGAGCACCGCGGCCTGACGCTCCGGCGCATAGGGTAGGGCAGGGGGCGCGTTCCGCAGGGGACGCGCCCCTTTCTCGTTTGTCCAGGTGAGATTAAGATCGTCCACTTCACGCATCGGAGCGTCTGTGATGACCGACAAAGCGCCCAGCTTCGGCCTCATGCTGTTTCCCGGCGTCACGCAGCTCGATCTCACCGGCCCCTACGAGGTGCTGGCCCGTGTGCCTAGCGCCAAGGTCCATCTGCTGTGGAAGACGCTCGATCCGGTGCGCTCGGACACAGGCCTGACGATCCTTCCCACCACCACCCTCGCCGAGGCACCGCCGCTCGACCTCCTCCTCGTGCCCGGCGGCAGCGGAATCAACGCGCTGCTGACCGACGAGAAGGTTTTGAGCTTTCTGGAGGAGCGGGTGTCCAGCACCCGGTATATCTCCGGGATTTGCACCGGCTCCCTGGTTCTCGGCGCCGCCGGGTTGCTGGAGGGGAAGCGGGCCGGCACGCATTGGGCCTCCCGTGACTTCCTCGCTGCCTTCGGCGCCACGCCGGTCGCTGAGCGCGTGGTTGTGGACGGCATCCTGTTCACCGGCGGCGGCGTGACCGCGGGAATAGACGTGGCGCTGCGGATCGTTGCCGACCTGTTCGGCGAGCAGGCCGCGAAACTCGTCCAGCTCTCCATCGAATACGACCCCCAGCCGCCCTTCAACGCCGGTTCGCCGGACGGGGCGGGAGAGGGGGTGACGACCGATCTTCTCGCCCGGATGCGCCCGATGCTTGAGGCGCGGGCCGCCGCGGTAGCGGCGGGTGCCGACGCGTTGCGACGCCGCCGGTCCGCTCGCGCCAGCTGACGCAAAAACGTCGTCGGCGCGCACGAAGAACGGTCATCTGCGCGCTTGACGGGTTCCCGGCAGACCCATATAGTCCGCGAACTTCAAAAGGAGCCTCGGGAAGGTCTTTCGTCCATTCCGTCCGGCATCCGGCTGAACCCAAGCGACATAGCCGAACGACAAGGTCCTTGCGGACCGATCCGACGGCGTTCGACCATTGGGCCCGCTCGAAGCCCCTCAGGCTTCGCAGGCGGGCTTTTGTATCGTCCGGTTAACGCTGGGCGTTTTTCCAATCGGTCCGGCTCCGCCGGCCGATCGACCTGAAGGGATGAAGGGCAGATATGCCGACGATCAACCAGTTGATCCGTAAGCCGCGCGAGCCCTTGGCCGCGCGCAATAAGGTTCCCGCGATGGAGGCGTGCCCGCAGAAGCGTGGCGTCTGCACCCGCGTCTACACGACCACGCCGAAGAAGCCGAACTCGGCTCTGCGTAAGGTCGCCCGCGTTCGCCTGACGAACGGCTTCGAAGTGACCTCCTACATCCCCGGTGAAGGCCATAACCTCCAGGAACACTCGGTGGTTATGATCCGCGGCGGCCGTGTGAAGGATCTTCCCGGCGTTCGCTACCACATCATCCGCGGCACGCTCGATACCCAGGGCGTGAAGGACCGTAAGCAGCGTCGTTCGAAGTACGGCGCGAAGCGTCCGAAGTAAGGAGTATTCACGATGTCCCGTCGTCGTCGCGCCGAGAAGCGTGAGGTCCTGCCGGACGCCAAGTATGGCGACCGCGTCCTGACCAAGTTCATGAACTGCCTGATGCTGGACGGCAAGAAGTCGGCCGCCGAGCGCATCGTCTACGGCGCGCTCAGCCGCATCGAGGCCAAGACCAAGAACGAGCCGGTTCAGGTCTTCCACGACGCCCTGCTGAACGTGAAGCCGCACCTCGAAGTGCGCTCGCGTCGCGTCGGTGGCGCCACCTATCAGGTTCCGGTCGAGGTCCGCACGGACCGCGCCCAGGCCCTGGCCATCCGCTGGCTCATCGGCGCCGCCCGCGCCCGCTCGGAAAACACCATGACCGAGCGTCTGTCGGGTGAGCTGCTGGATGCCGCCAACCAGCGTGGCACCGCCGTGAAGAAGCGCGAAGACACCCATCGTATGGCGGAAGCCAACAAGGCCTTCTCGCACTACCGCTGGTAAGGCACCCACCGGCCCAGGTGCTTGTCATGCCCCGTTCCCATCCCCTGAACCGTTACCGCAACATCGGCATCATGGCTCACATCGATGCTGGTAAGACCACGACCACCGAACGGATTTTGTACTACACTGGAAAGTCGTACAAAATCGGCGAGGTGCACGAGGGCACCGCGGTGATGGATTGGATGGAGCAGGAACAGGAACGGGGCATCACCATCACCTCCGCGGCCACGACCTGCTTCTGGCGCGACCACCGCATCAACATCATCGACACGCCTGGCCACGTCGACTTCACCATTGAAGTCGAACGCAGCCTGCGCGTGCTCGACGGTGCGGTTGCGGTGTTCGACTCCGTTGCGGGGGTGGAGCCTCAGTCTGAGACCGTGTGGCGGCAGGCCGACAAGTACGGCGTGCCCCGCATGTGTTTCGTCAACAAGCTGGATCGCACCGGCGCGGACTTCTTCCGCTGCGTCGCCATGATGAAGGAACGGCTGGGCGCTTTCCCGCTCGTTCTCCAGCTTCCGATCGGGTCCGAGGCCAGCTTCGTCGGCGTCGTCGATCTGGTTGCCATGCGCGCCATCGTCTGGAAAGAAGAGACGCTGGGCGCGGAGTTCTATTACACCGACATTCCCGACGCCCTGAGGGACGAAGCGGCGCGCCATCGCCAAGCGTTGCTCGACGCGGTCCTGGAACTCGATGACGCGGCCATGGAGGCCTATCTCGAGTCCGGTCAGGAACCGTCCGAGGACACGCTCAGGGCCTGCATCCGCAAGGGCACCGTGGGCCTGCGCTTCGTGCCGGTCCTCTGCGGCTCGGCTTTCAAGAACAAGGGCATCCAGCCGATGCTGGACGCCGTGGTGGACTATCTGCCGGCCCCTGTGGACATCGGGGCGGTCCGAGGACACCGCGTCGGCGGCCCCGAGACGGACGAGCGGGCACCGGACGATGCCGCTCCCTTCTCCGCGCTCGCTTTCAAGATCATGAACGACCCCTTCGTCGGGTCACTGACCTTCGTGCGGGTATATTCCGGCACCGTCGCCTCCGGCACCGCCGTGCTGAACCCCGGCAAGGACGAAAAGGAGCGCATCGGCCGCATGCTGCTGATGCACGCCAACAGCCGGGAGGAGATCGACGAGGCCTACGCCGGCGACATCGTTGCCTTCACCGCGCTGAAGAGCACGACGACCGGCGACACGCTGTGCGATCCCGCCAAGCCCATCGTCCTGGAACGGATGGAGTTTCCGGAACCGGTCATTGAGGTGGCCGTCGAGCCGAAGTCCAAGGCCGACCAGGAAAAGATGAGCATGGCGCTGTCCCGCCTCGCCCAGGAGGACCCCTCCTTCCGCGTGGCCGTCGACCATGAAAGCGGGCAGACGATCATCAAGGGCATGGGTGAACTGCATCTGGAGATCATCGTCGATCGCATGAAGCGCGAGTTCAAGGTGGATGCGAACGTCGGCGCGCCGCAGGTGGCGTACCGCGAGACCATCTCCAGGGCCGCCGAGATCGACTACACCCACAAGAAGCAGACCGGGGGCACCGGCCAGTTCGCTCGCGTCACGCTGGTCTTCGAGCCGCAGCCCGCCGGCAGCGGCTTCGTCTTCCAGAACAAGGTCGTCGGCGGCGCCGTGCCCAAGGAGTTCATTCCGGGCGTGCAGAAGGGGCTGGACGCCTCACTGCACGCCGGGGTGGTGGCCGGCTTCCCGGTCATCGACCTCAAGGTCGCGCTGGTCGACGGCGCCTTCCACGATGTCGACTCCTCGGTGCTCGCCTTCGAGATCGCGACCCGCGCGGCCTTCCGCGACGGCATGCAGAAGGCCGGCCCGATGCTTCTGGAGCCGATCATGAGGGTTGAGGTGGTGACGCCTGAAGACTACATGGGCGACATCATCGGGGACCTGAACAGCCGCCGTGGACAGATCACCGCCATGGACCAGCGGGGCAACGCCCGCTCGATCCTGGCGATGGTTCCGCTGGCGTCGATGTTCGGTTATGTGAACACCCTGCGCTCGATGAGCCAGGGGCGCGCGCAGTACACGATGCAGTTCGACCACCACGAGCCGGTGCCGCAGACCATTGCGGAGACCATCCGCGCCAGGATGGCCTGAAACCGCTGGAACGACAAAGAGACGGAGAGCACACACCATGGCGAAGGCAAAGTTCGAGCGGAACAAGCCGCACTGCAACATCGGCACGATCGGCCACGTCGACCACGGCAAGACGTCGCTGACGGCGGCGATCACGAAGGTGCTGGCCGAGAGCGGCGGCGCGACCTTCACCGCCTACGACCAGATCGACAAGGCGCCGGAAGAGAAGGCCCGTGGCATCACGATCTCGACCGCCCACGTCGAGTACGAGACGACCAACCGCCACTACGCCCACGTCGATTGCCCGGGCCACGCCGACTACGTGAAGAACATGATCACGGGCGCCGCGCAGATGGACGGCGCGATCCTGGTCGTGTCGGCCGCCGACGGCCCGATGCCGCAGACCCGCGAGCACATCCTGCTGGCCCGCCAGGTCGGCGTGCCGGCGCTGGTGGTGTTCATGAACAAGGTCGACATGGTCGACGATCCGGAGCTGCTCGAGCTGGT
>NZ_JAUQTX010000152.1:0-16894 GCF_059803775.1 Azospirillum sp. UFLA03-27
ACCGAGATCTACACTCGCGTATAATCGTCGGCAGCGTCAGATGTGTATAAGAGACAGGTGTAGACGACCATCTCCTGGTCGGCCCCGCCGGGCAGTTCCAGTTCGAACCGTTCGACCGGGCCGCGCCGCGGCGGGACGATCAGCTTCAGCCAGCGTGCCATCGGGCCGATGGTCCAGCCCTGCACGGCCAGCGACACGATCACCACCAGAAAGGCCGTGTTGAAGATCACCTGACCGCCCGGCAGCTGACCCAGGATCGGCACCAGCGCCAGCAGCATCGACACCGCGCCGCGCAGCCCGACCCAGGCCATGAAGGTCTTCTCGTTGGCCGAGAAGCGGAACGGCAGCAAGCACAGCCACACCGCCAGTGGGCGCGCCAGCAGGATCAGCAGGACGGCCAGGGCCAGGGCGGGCAGGGCGATCACCCCGAAGTCGTGCGGGGTGGCGAACAGGCCCAGCATGACGAACATGACGATCTGGCTGAGCCAGGTCAGGCCCGAATGGAACTGGCGTAGGCCCAGCGCTCCGCGCAGCTTCACGTTGCCAGCGACGAGGCCGGCGGCATAGACGGCGAGGAAGCCGCTGCCTCCCAACTCGTTCGTGCCGGCGAACAGGAACAGGGCGAAGGCCAGGGTGACCACCGGGTTGAGGCCGGGGTCGAGGCGGGCCTTGTTGATGAAGGCGGCCAGTCCCGCTCCGCCCAGGACGCCCAGAACCGCCCCGCCGGCGATCTGCTTGACCAGGAAGCCAGCCAGTTCCAGCGGCGTCCCCCAGCCGTGCAGCGCCGCCTCCACCAGCATGGCGGTCAGCAGGATGGCCGTCGGGTCGTTGCTGCCGGACTCGATCTCCAGCGTCGAGCGCACGCGGTCGCGGATGGTGATGCCGCCGACCCGCAGCAGGAAGAACACCGCCGCTGCGTCGGTGGAGCTGACCGCCGCGCCGACCAGGAAGGATTCGATCCAGGGCAGGCCCAGCAAAAAATGCGCGGCGACGCCGATGACCCCGGAGGTGATGGCGACCCCGAAGGTGGCGAGGCTGAGCGCCGGCCACGCGGCGGCGCGGTAGCTGGACAGCTTGGTGTCCAGGCCGCTTTCGAAGAGGATCACGGCGAGCGCGATGGAGCCGATCAGGAAAGCGCTGTCCGCGTCGTTGAAGCTGATCCCCCCGATGCCGTCGACCCCGGCGAACAGACCGACGCCCAGGAAGATCAGCAGCAGCGGGGTACCGATCCGCAGCGCCAGATAGCTGGTCAGGATGCTGACGATCAGCAGCGACGACCCGATCAGGATGATGGTGCTCGCTGTCTCCATAGTCCTCGCGCCGGGAAGGGAGTGGTGCCGCCTTTGCGGTCATCCAATTTTGGCAATTCTTGGGCGCGAGTGCAACGCAGCGGCCAAAATTTCCCAATGTTCCTAAAATAATACAGAAATGTCTCCCGCAATGCAGCATTGCGGCAGGCTACAATCCTTCCGGGTTAATGCAACGGGCGAGGGGCATTTCATGTTTCGTACACGGCGTATTCCGACATCACCCCTCGCAGCCCTGATCCTTGTCCTGTCCTCCGCCGCGGCGACGGCGGGGGCCTTGCCCGACTTGGACCGCACGGCGGCGGGCGGCGGTACCACGCCGATCCGGTTCGACAAGAAGGCCATCGATCTCGGCGGTTGGGGCGCTCTGGAGGTCGGCCAGACGGAAAGCGCGTCGCGCCGGATGGTGGCGACCACGCCGGTGCGCGACCAATGGTTCTCCGACCCGGTCTTCATGAACGACGGCGCGTTCGGCGGGCCGGACGCGCGGGCGACCTACTATTCGCCGCGCCTGCACGGCTTCAACATCGGTCTCGGCTACACGCCCGTCCGCACGGAGCTGGGAGCGGCCGATCCGCTCGCCCGGCATGTGGTGGAGGGTGTGGTGCGGCACGACGGCCGGCTGGGCAAGGCCCGCCTGCGCATCACCGCGGGGGCGGGCAAGGCCGCTGTCGCCAAGGACCGCGGCACGCCCCGCCGGTCCTGGGTGGTCGGCGGGCAGGTGACGCTGCCCGGCGTGACGGTCGGCGCCGGTTATCGCGAGCAGTTGCCCGACGACGGCGCGGCGCGCCGGACGCTCAACGCCGGCCTCTATCTGGAGCAGGGCACGCCGTTGCGGGGTTGGACGGTCATGGGGCGGCTGGCCCACAGCCAGGTCGGCGCCGAGGCCCCGCAGGAGGCCTGGTCCACGGGCCTGCGGTTCCGCATGTCGCCGAAGGTCAGCGTCACCGCCGATCTGGGCACCATGACCTACAGCGGAGACCCGTCCGACAGCACGATGCTGCGCGTCGGAACCCGCGTACTTTTCTGAAACGGTGCCCGAACGGGCCTGATATCCCTCTTTCGTCCTTATCCAAGGGTGGATTCCCGACGGAATCGCGGTGTCGTGGAAGCAAATCGCCATCTCGCCTGTTTATAGGGTCGAGAAGCACCACAAGGAGGGTTTGGACATGTCTCGTTTGCGCCTGATCGGAACCGCCATTGCGCTGTTGACGCTCGCGGCCTGTTCGACCGGCGGCGTGGTGGGCGGCACGGCTGGCGCCGCTGGCGGCTACGCGGTGGACGGCAAGCGTGGCGCCATCATCGGTGGCCTGGGCGGCGCCGCGCTGGGCACGGCGCTGGATCGCTGACCGGACGCGACGGACACGATCCGTTGCCGAGGACGACAAGCGCGTCGCGCCGACCGGGCGCGGCGCGCTTTCGCTTTTTCAGGACCGCCATTCCTTCCGCAGGATGGCGTACTGCATCGTGTTCTCGAAGATGGGGTACCCGTCGCCGTCCATTTCGAAGGATATGAACTCCACGAACAGCCCTTCCTTCCTCATGCCGAGCCTTTCACACAGGCGCTGCGACGCGACGTTGGTTTCCTCGACATAGGCGTAGAGGCGGCGGGCCTGCTTCACCGTGAACAGATGCTCGAAGAGGGCGCGCGCGGCCTCCGCGGCGTATCCCGCCCCGGCAAAATCCGCGTTGAAGTTCCAGCCGACGGTGTAGGTGTCCGGCGGCTCGGACACCTGGAACAGGTCGCCGATCACCCGGCCGGTGCTTTGCAGGCACACGGCGATGTGCTCGTCGCTTTGGCTGCGCGTTTCCACCTCGGCGGCGGCCGCATCGAGGTCGTCCAACTTGAGCGAGAGGAAGCAGCTTGCCCGGGGATGACGCAGATAGGCGAGCAGGTCGGGCGCGTCCCCCTTCCGGAAGGGTCTCAGGATCAGGCGGTCGGTGGTGATGGGGTCCATGCGTCGTCTCGGCGGAAAGGGCCTGAACCGGAAGCCGGCAGATCATGAGCCGGTCATTTTTGCCGCCCGGCACATCCACGCCATCAGAAATCCCACTTATGCGATTGATTGCCAAGCATATTTAAGGTTGCACAAAACTTGCTTGTCGGTTCTCCAGCCCATCGGTCACGAGAAACCGTCATGCAAATCTCCAACTATATCAGCAACGTCTCGCGCGTTGTCGCCAAGTTCACGGCGCAGAACGAGAAGACCGAACCGGAGAAGGAGGCGAGCGGAGTCAGCGCCGCCGACGCCTTCCTCAAGGAGGCGCGCAAGACGCCGGCCCAACGCATCCGGGACCAGATTCTCGCCCGCATGAAGCTGGACGAGGAGTCCCTCGCGTCCATGCCGGCGGAGAAGCGCGCCGCGGTCGAGAAGCAGATCGCCGAGGAGCTGAAGCGCCAGTTGTCCGGCGAGAAGGATCGGCGCGGCGCGGCGGTCGACCTGACCGCCTGACTTCGCTCAGACCTGGGATGAGAAGACCGGGGGCGCTCAGACCGGGGGCGCGTAACCGAACACCCTCAACGCGTCCTGAAGGTCGGGGAGGACGCGCTCGACCGCCGCCTCCCCCTCGCGGATGCAGTCGTCAGCCCGATCGAACTCAGACAGGCCGATGTGCCCCAGCCGTGGCGTGATGTGGACGTCCGGCGGCTCTCCCGCCAGCCGGGACCGCGCGATGCGGTCGGTGACGATGCCGAGCGAGGAGACCATGACGCCGAACAGGCTCGGCCCCTCGTAATCGCGCCGGAAGATGCGGCGGCTCAGCGCGCCGATGGGCACGCGGAAGCCGGCGCGGGATTTGGGCTCGTCATCCGGCCCTTGCTCCTCGTCGATCAGCTTGAGGAGGTCGAACCCCGCCGCGGTCGGCACGGCGGCGCCGGGACGCCGCGACTTTCCGATGATGTCGGCGGCCAAGTTGACGGCGATCACCATCTGGGCGCCCAGAGCCCGGCAGGCCGACACCGGCACCGGGTTGACCAGGGCGCCATCGACCATCCAGCGCCCCTCGAACCGCACCGGGGGGAAGACTCCCGGCAGCGAGAAGGAGGCGCGCAGCGCGTCCACCAGCGGGCCGTTGCGCATCCACACCTCGTGCCCGGTGACCAGATCGGTGGCGATGGCGGCGAAAGGGCTGGGAAGCTCCTCGATTTGGATGTCGCCCAGATGGTGGCGCATCTCGGCGACCAGCCGGTCCCCGCCGATCAGGCCTCCCCCCTGGCGCAGCCGCAGGTCCAGATAGCCGACGATTTTCATCCGGGTCAGGCCGCGCGTCCACTCCTCCAGCGCGTCGAGCTTGCCGGCGAGATGGAGGCCACCGACCAGCGCTCCTACCGAACTGCCGCAGACGATGTCTGCTTCGATCCCGTAGCGCGCCAGCGCCCGCAGGACCCCGATGTGCGCCCAGCCGCGGGCCACCCCGGCGCCCAGCGCCAGACCGATACGCGGCCGGTGATGGTGCTGGCCGTAGCGATTGCCGGGACCCTGTCCATTTCCGCCGTCCGCCGCCATGGCGCCTCCTTTGCACAGAGTGGAGCGCGTTCCGGTCGGTATCGTGCCATCCGCCCGGTTAAGGAAGCTTGATCGGTTCCGCCCCGGTGGACAAGTCCCGCCGGACAAGGCCCCGTGAAGTAAGGCCCGGTGGACAAGCACCGGGGCCATCGGCTAAGCCAACGCGATTGCGCTACAGGAAGACGTGCACGTGAGCAAGAAGAGCGGAGACCGGCTGCGCCTCGACGCGGCGACGGAGCGGCTGATGGGCCGCATGCTGCGGGAATGGGTGCGCCCCTACAGCGGCAAGCTGATGCTGTCCTTCCTGCTGATGGCCGTGGTGGCGGCGGCGACCGGCGCCTATCCGCTGCTGATCGACCAGGCTTATTCGATGTTCTCCGAGCAGGACCGGGGCATGCTGCTGGTCATCCCGCTGCTGATCATCGTGGTCACGGCGGTCAAGGCGCTGTCCATGTACTCCCAGACGGTGGTGACCACAGACATCGTGCAGCGGATCATCACCGACGTGCGCCTGTCGATGTTCGACCATCTGCTGCGGTCCGACACCGCCCAGCTTCACGCGGCCCCCACCGGAACGCTGACCTCCCGCTTCATCAGCGACGTCGACCTGATCCGCAACGCCCTGTCGCGGACCCTGACCGGGCTGGTGCGCGACATCCTGACGGTGATCGCGCTGGTCGGGTCGATGTTCTATCTCGACTGGGTCCTGTCGCTGATCGTCTTCCTGATCTACCCGATCGCCGCCATTCCCATCGTGAACATCGGCAAGCGGCTGCGCCGCGTGTCGCGCGACACCCAGGCCCAGATGGGCGACATGACCGCCCTGCTGACGGAAAGCCTGGCCGGCGCCCGCATGGTCAAGACCTACTCGCTGGAGGATTATGAGCGCGCCCGCGCCGCCCGCGCCTTCGAGGACAGTTTTGCCCTGACCATGAAGGCGACCCGCGCCCGTTCCCGCATCGACCCGATGATGGAGGTTCTGGGCGGCGCCGCGGTGGCCGGGGTGATCGCCTTCGCCGGCTACCGCATGGCGATGGGCGAGGGCTCGGTCGGCGCCTTCTCCGGCTTCGTCGGCGCGCTCCTGATGGCGGCGCAGCCGGTGCGCGCCATCGGCACGCTGAACGCCGTGCTCCAGGAGGGTCTGGCCGCCGCTCAGCGCATCTTCGAGCTGGTGGACGAGAAGCCGACCATCACCGAGCAGCCCGGCGCCAAGCCCCTGGCGGTGGAGCGCGCCGCCGTGTCCTTGCGCGGCGTCCGCTTCGCCTACGAGGAGGGGATGGAGACGCTGAAGGGCATCGACCTAGAGGTTCCGGCGGGGGCGACGGTGGCCCTGGTCGGGCGCAGCGGCGCCGGCAAGTCCACCGTCTTCAACCTTATCCCGCGCCTCTACGACGCGACCGGCGGGCAGGTGCTGATCGACGGGCAGGACGTGCGGGCGGTGACGCTGAAAAGTCTGCGCGGGGTCATCTCGCTGGTCAGCCAGGACACCGTCCTGTTCAACGACACGGTGCGCGCCAACATCGCCTTCGGGCGGCTGGACGCTCCCTTCGATGACATCGTGGCCGCAGCGAAGGCCGCCGCCGCGCACGACTTCGTCGCCCGGCTGCCGGAGGGCTACGATACGGTGATCGGCGACCGCGGCGTGAAGCTGTCGGGTGGCGAGCGGCAGCGCCTCGCGCTCGCCCGCGCCTTCCTGAAGGATGCGCCGATCCTGCTGCTGGACGAGGCGACGAGCGCGCTGGACAGCGAGTCCGAGCGGCTGGTGCAGGGGGCGCTGGAACGGCTGACCCAGGGGCGAACGACGCTGGTCATCGCCCACCGGCTGGCCACTGTGCGCAACGCCGACCGGATCGTCGTGATGGAAGGTGGGCGCATTCTGGAGCAGGGCACCCACGACGCCCTGATCGCGCAGAACGGCACCTACGCCCGCCTGTGCAAGCTCCAGTTCGGCGAGGACGGCGAGGCGGCCCTGCTGGCCCCCTGATCCGGCAAACCGGAACCGGGCTCAGTCCGCCGCGGGCACCATCTCCACCACGGCGTTGCGCAGCTCGTGGGCGGCGATGGGTTTGTGCAGCAGAGTGTGGCCGCCCGCGCGGGCTTCCGCCAGCCGCTCCGGGGCGGTGTCGCCGGTGATGATCGTCGCCGGAACCGGCGTCCTGAGCCGTTCGCACACTGCCCGGATGGCGTCCAAGCCGGTCTTCCCATCGCGCAGGCGGTAATCGGCCAGAATCGCGCTTGGCCATTCCCCGCTTTCGACGTGCTGAACCGCGTCCTCGATGGAGCCCGCCGTCAGCACCCGATAGCCCCAGCCCTCCAGCATCGCCTGCAGGCCGAGGCGGATCAGCGGTTCGTCGTCGATCACCAGGATCATGCCCCGCCCGTCGCTCGTCACCGGCCGGGCCTCCGCCGGCTTGGAGCGGGTGGCATGGCGGGCGATCAGCGGCACGTCGACGCAGAAGGCGGAGCCAGTTCCCGGCCGGGAGCGCAAATGAACCTTGTGGCCGAGCAGGCGGGCGAGGCGGCGCACCACCGCCAGACCGAGCCCCAGCCCCTTGCTCCGGTCCCGCTCCTGGTTGCCGATCTGGAAGAACTCCTCGAAGATTTCCTCGTGCTTGTCGGACGGGATGCCGATGCCGGAGTCCATCACCTCGATGCGCAGGCGGTCCCCCCGGCGGCGGCAACCGATCAGCAAACCGCCGCGTTCGGTGTAGCGCAGCGCGTTTTCCACAAGGTTGCGCAGGATGCGCATCAGCAGCGCCGGATCGCTGCGGACCGTCAGGGCGCAGGGAACCACGCGCAGCCGAAGCCCCTTGGCCTCCGCCTGGGGGTGATACTCGGCGCCCAATTGCTCGATGATCGGGCCGATCGCCAGATCCTGCAATTGCGGAACGATCAGCCCGGCATCCAGCTTGGACACGTCGAGCAGGCTGTCGAGCAGCATGCGCAGCCCGTTCATGGCTTGGCCCATGGAGTCGAGAACCGGGGCCGCGGGATGCCCATCCAGCCGCTCCGCCAGTGCCGATTGGAACAGCATCATCGCCTGGACCGGTTGCCGCAGGTCGTGGCTCGCGGCGGCGAGGAACTTGGATTTCGCGACGTTGGCGCGGTCGGCCTCGGCCTTGGAGGCGCGCAGGGCGTTCTCGGTGCGGCGGCGTTCGGTGATGTTGCGGACGATGCCCGTGAAGTAGCGGCGCTCGCCGGCGGTCCATTCGGTGACCGCCAACTCGATCGGGAAGATCGAGCCGTCCTTGTGCCGTCCTTCGACCTCGCGCCCGACACCGATGATCCTCTTCTCGCCGGTCTGCCGATAGGCTTGCAGATAGCCGTCGTGGGCGGAGTGGTAGGGCTCCGGCATGAGGATGCGGATGTTCCGGCCGACCGCCTCGCCGGCCTCGTAACCGAATATGCGCTCCGCCGCCGGGTTGAAGCTCTGGATCGTGCCGGTCTCGTCGATGACCAGCATGGCATCCACCGCGGTCTGCACGATGGCCCGGTGACGGGCCTCGCTTTCCGCGAGCGCCGCCTCGCGCCGCCGGATGAGGTCCGCGGCGTTGCTGATGGCGCGGCCCACCGCCTCGATCTCGGACACGCCACCGCCGGGCGGTGGAACGGGGTGGCCGGCGCCCAAGGCTTCCGCCGCTCCGGCCAGTTGGGAGACGGAGCGCGTGAGGCGCCGTCCGAGCAGAAGCGCCGCCGCGATCCCGATCAGCAAAAGGACAAGACCGCCACCGGTGAACAGAAGGAGGGCATGACGCGCCGGGGACGCCACCAGGGTCGTTGGGACGCTCGTCGCAACCACCCAGCCGAAGTTCCGGGACCGGCTGTAGGCCTGGATCGCCTCTACATCTTCCAGGTTGACGGCGCGGTGGATTCCATCCGGCACCGCCTGCATGCCGGTCCACAGCGCGGCGGGAAGCCGTTTGCCGACGAACTGCTCGCTCAAGTGCGAGCGTGCGATGACGAAACCGTCCTGGTCGATCACCCCGGCCCGCCATCCCGCCGGAATGCGCTCCGGCGATACGATGGCCTGAAGCCGTTCCTGGGGAATGTTGAGGCTCAGCAGGTACCGGATCTGTCCATCGCGGATCACCGGAGCGGTCACCGCCAGAATTGGCGCCTGGCTCACGTCGCCTATGAAGAGGCCGGTGACCTGCGGCCTTGCCGTGTCGATCACCCTCTGGTCGGATTCGAGCACGGTGTTGTTCGGCAGATCGGTGCCCCAGGGCATCCGGGTGTTGACGTGCTGCTGGCCCTGCGGATCGCGGAGAACCACGTTGGTGCCCAGCCGGTCGCGCACGCCGGCGGCTTGCCGGTAGAAAGCGGCCAGATCGTCCGTCGTCAGGCTTTCCGATGTGGTCAGCACCTCGGCGGCGGCGATCTGGCGGCTCACCTCGCGTTCCACGTCCTCGGCCAGCAGGCGTGTCCGGTCGAGCACGAGCTGTTCCGTTTGCTGGGCTTGCGCATCGACGTTGCGGATCAGGAGGGACACCGAGAAGAGGACCAGCGGAACCGCAACCGCCATAACCAGAAGAATGAGCCAGCCCCGCACCCGTTGCGGTCGCATGTGCCAGGTCAGGCGCCGTGTCGGAAGCCGCGGCGTTTCCAGGTTGGGGGTCATCGAACCGGCCGGAGTTCAAACGCAACCTTGCGCCGGATCGCCTGAGGACGACAGACGATTCGATTGGTGGTCCGAACACGCCCGGACCGCGCCGGAGCCTGTGGCTGCTCTCCTGGGACCGGCAGAAGGGACGTCGCTTCGGCGGGGCGGTCGATCGAGGGAGTGTATCCGGTCCGAACGTACCGAGGCATTTCGCAGACCATTCCTGAGGCAACCGGTTGCGGGCATCTCTAAACCGGACTGTATCATACCGCGCAATAATTGGTTGATAATCCATCCATTCGCTCATGAAAGAGCATTTGGAGGCGGGCCGATCACAAGGGGTGCTTTCCCGGATTCGCCCTGACGCGCGTCCACGGAGGGCGATTGGCGCCAGGGACGATCCGGTCTATGGTGCGGCCTCATGGAACCTGCCCTCGACGACGCGATCCGCCTGCACAAATCCGGCAACCATGCGGGGGCGGAGCCTCTCTACCGCGACGTGCTGGAGCGTGAACCGGCAAATCGCGGTGCGCTGCAGATGCTGGCGATGCTACTGGTGCAGACCGGGCGCCCGGCAGAGTCCGTCGGTCACTTCCGGGCCATCCTGCGGCTGGAGTCCGGCAGCGTCGCCGGATACAGCAATCTCGCCGCCGCCCTGCGCCTGGCCGGTCAGGGGACGGACGCCATCGCCTGCCTGCATCGGGCGCTGTCTCTCGACCCCGCGCATGCGGGTTCCTGGTTCAATCTCGGCAACGGGTTGAAGCAGCAGGAGAAGGCGGCGGGTGCGGCGCGGAGTTACCGGCGGACCCTGGCGCTCGAACCCGGCCACGCCGGAGCGGCGGGCAATCTGAAGGCGTTGCGCGGTCAGTGGGGGACGCGTCTGGACGAGGCGGAGCGACTGGTCGTCGCGGGACGTCTCCCGGAGGCGGACGCCGACACCCGAACGACGGCGGCCGAGGCCCTGGTGGCGGTGGGGGATGCGGTGGCGGCGGAGGCGATGGCGCGCACGGCCCTGGAGCGGGATGAGCATCACCACCGCGCCAACCGGCTGCTGGGGCGCCTGCTGCTTGAGCGCAGCGGGGCGATGGGCGTTCAGGACGGCAAGCCCTTCGCAGTCGACCGGGTGTTGGTCGATGAGGCCATCGGTGCGCTGCGTCGGGCCGTTGCCGTCCGCCCGGACGACGATGAGGCCGATTGGCTGCACGTTGCCGCGGTGGCGACACTGGTGCAGGTGGGCATGGTGTCCGACACGGTGTTGCGCGACGGGGCAAGAGCCGCCTGGGTTCGCCTGCGGCACCACCCCAAGGACACGGTCGCGGCCGCGGTCGTCGGTTTTCACGCCTACCGCCGGGACCGGCTCGTTCTCGCCTCCTGGCTGAGCCGACGCTTCCGGCGGCGCTTCACCGCGGCGGAGGTCGCGCGGGAGCATGAGCTGGGCCTGTGGACCATGCTGCGCGCCGACGATGCCTTCCTCCGCAACCTGCCGCCGGTCGAGGCGGTGCTGGAGCGCATGGCGCCCCTGGAGTGCAGCAGCGAGCCGGCGGCCGGGCCGGCCGGCGAACCGTTGGTCTTCTTCTGCTGCGACGACGTCTATTTCCACCGCTTCGCCCCGACGCTGCTGGAGTCGTTGGCGGAGCGGATGCCGGGCGCCATGGTCGCCGTGCATGTGGTGTCGCCGTCACCGGAGACGGAACGGGCCATGGCCCGCTGGCGGGCGGACGGACGGCTGAGGGTGGGATTCTCGCTGGACCGGCCGGACATGGCGGGGTGGACCGACATCAAGCGCGTCACCTACTACGCCTCCGCCCGTTTCCTCCGCGCCTTGCAGTGGCTGCGCCGGTTGGATCGCCCGCTGATGGTGGTCGACACCGACGCCTGGATCACCGGAGACTTGCGGGCTCTCCGGGCGGAGATGGCCGGATACGACGTCGGCCTCATGCTCGACGGCCGCCGCCGTGGTCCGTCACGGGAAATTCCGGTCGGGTTCGCTGTCTACGAGAACAGCCCCGGCGGCGACCGCTTCCTGTCGCTGCTCGGCTCCTACATCGGGCATTTCCTGTCGGGGGCGGAGGTCTACTGGATGCTGGACCAGATGGCCCACTACGCGGTGCTCGACTGGTTGAACCGGCATGAACCGGTCCGCGTGCGCCGCTTCGACTTCCTGAGCTTCCCCTATTGCCACTTCGTCGGGGCGAAGTGACGCGCCCCGCTCATTCCTGCGCTCATTCCCGCCCGAGAACCCGGTCGACCACCGTGTCGGCCCATTCGCGGGAGCGGAAGCTGGCCTTGGCCTCCACCGGGTCGTAGACGCGCTCCACCCAGTCCCAGAAAGCGATCGGGCGCTTCTCGTTGTAGGCGGCGTACAGCTCGAAGAAATAGTCGAGGATGCCGGTCTTCGCCTGCTTGAAATGGCCGTACTTCCAGTGGAGCTGCTTGGTCGCCCGCTCCAGCGGCACGCCTTCGTGGATGAAGAGGTAGAGCGCCGACATGAAGCCGGCGCGGTCCGCCCCCGACTTGCAGTGCAGAAGCGCCGGATACTGCATGGTCGCGAACAGGTCGCGGGCTTTCAGCAGCGTCTCCTTCTTCGGCATGTCGCGGGAGTTGACGGGAAAGTCCACCAGCGTCAGCCCGGCCGCACGGCAGGCCTCGGCCTCCAGGATGTAGGAGGCGCAGTCGCGGCTGCCGCGCAGGTTCAGGATGGTCTTCACGCCGCGCCGTGCCGCTTCCCGGATGTGCGAGGGAGAAGGCTGGCTCGCCCGGTACATGTTGGGGGAGATGCGGTAGGTGTTCGAATAGACCAGCCGGAAACACGCATGGTCGATGAACACGCTTTCGACATGTCCGAGCGCCCGTTGCAGCGGGGAGATCATGCGCCCGCGCGCCCGCTTGATCCCGTCGGCCAGAGCGGTGGTCGTGTAACGGCGCAACATCTTCCTGGTGGTGGCCACGCAAGCAGTCTCCAAATCGACAAGGCCGCCAAGATAGGCACACTTTACGTGGCGTCAAGGCCGCCGCGCCGCTGGGCAGTGCGGCGGTTTGGTCATCCGGCCCGCAGGACCCGCCCGTAGATATCGTATCGCGCGGCCAGCGACAGCACGATCTCCATGTAGAGGTTGATCAGGCCGTTGGCGTAGAAGGCCGGACAGCCGGTGTAATGGCGCTCGCCCGCCTGGGCGGTCGGCTCGATCAGGTCGGCATTCAGGACGATCATGCCGCCCGGCGCCTCCGCGTCATAGACGAAGGCGGTCTGGTGGCGGGGCAGGGGGTGGATGGCCTGATGGTCGTCGGCCTCGATGTGGCCGGCTCCCATGAACTGGCACAGCATGCCGAGGCTGCCCATGGCGAGCGGCAGCACCTGCTTGAGGCTCCGGCGCGACAGGTCGTCGTACTCGGCCAGGGTCAGGCCGGGTTTCAGCATCGGCGCCGACTCGCACAGGTTCCAGCAGACGTGGAGCGCCGTGTGGCTGCCGGTCTTGGTGATCGACAGCATGTCGTAGCCGGATGGCGCGTGAAGCACCGACGCCTCCAGCGTGTTGGCGAGGACGAAGCCGGCCGCGGCGAGCGGGGTGATGGCGCCCTCCGCCCGGCAGCGCTCCTCCTCCAGCGTCACCTTGATCGCCCAATCCTTGATGATGGCGTCCAGCAGGTGGCACACGCTGTCGCGCAGGAAGCCGATCAGCGTCTCCGCCGGGGCGGCGTCCAGCCCGGCGGTGTCGGCGACGTCCAGCCCGTGCGGCGAGTCCGGCGGGTTGCACAGCAGCAGATGGCCGTCAGCGTCCAGCGGCATCCGGTTGGTGATGTGGTCGCGCAGGTCGTTGTAGAGGAAGGCCAGCAGCGTGTTGATCGCGACCTTCTCGTAATCCTCCTTGCGGGTGTCCGCATGGGCCGGGCAATGGCCGGCGAGGCGCTGAAGCTCCTCGGTGAAGAGGTAGTTCGGGTCCTCGGCGATGCGGTGCAGGATCGGCACGAGGCTGATCCGGGTCATCCCGGCCTCCTCATGCGCGGCGAAATAGGTCAGGGCGAAATCGTTGGAGCGGGCCATGATGGGGCTTCAATCTCGTGAATGAGGACGGTCAGCGGTCGCGAAGCCGGTCGTAGACGCCGTAGTCCATGGCGATGCTGGCCACGATGTCGAGATACAGTTTGATGAAGCCGGGCGTGTAGAAGGCCGGGCAACCGGTGTAGTGCCGCTCCTCGGGCTTGGCGAAGCGGGTGATCGGTTCCGGGTTCAGGCAGATCAGCCCGGCCTCGTCGAGGACGAAGGCCGTCTGGTCCTTGGGCAGCAGATGAATGGCGAGGCCGTCGTGGGGTTCGATCCCCGACGCCTCCATGTAATGGACCAGCATGCCCAGGCTGGCCATCGACAGCGGAACCACCTGCTTCAGGCTGCGCCGGACGAGGTCGTCGTAGGCCGCCGCCTCCTGCTTCGGTACCAACAGGGGGGCGGCCTCCACCATGGCCCAGCAGATGTGGATGGCGGTGTGGCTGCCGGTCTTGGTGATCGACAGCATGTCGTAGCCGGCGCGCTGGTAGAGCGGCGAATCCTCCAGCGTCGTGCGCAGGATGAAGGTGGCGGCGGCGGCGGCGGAGATCTCGCCCGTTCCCTGGGCGCGGTAGTGCTCCTCCTCCGTCAGCAGATCGGCCGCCCAGCCGGTGATGAGGCCGTCGAGCAGATGGCAGGTGGCGTCACGCAGGACCGAGGCCATCACGTCGAGCGGGGCCGCCGCCATCGCCGCGCGATCGGCCGGATCGATGCCGTGTGGGGAGCGCGGCGGAATCGGCAGCATCACCTGCCCGCGCTCGTCCAGCGGCAGCTTGGACGCCACATGGTCGCGCAGCCGTTCGAACAGGTAGGCGAGCAGCGTGTTGACCGTCACCTTGTCCGCGTCGTCGGCGTTTGGGGCGGCGTGCATGGGGCACTGGCCGCCGCCGCGGCGCAACTCCTCGCTGAACAGGAAGGCCGGGTCCTTTTGGATGGTCTGGAGGATGTGGGCGATCGAAACGCGCTCCAGCCCGGCATCGGCGTGAGCCTTGATGAAGCTGCTGGCGAAATCGTTGGAACGGGACATCGTGGCCTTGCCGGAACGGAGTAATCCCGTTCAGCCTAGGGCGAGTGGTGGGGCCGTTGCAACGGCAACCTCTGTGACCGGTTGCCGCTTCTCCGTTGAAATTTGCGGTTTTAGCCCTCGGGAACCAGCCAGTCGACCGTGCAGCCGCCGCCGGTGGAGGGCAGGGCGGCGTGCAGCGCCGGCAGCATAGCGCGCAGCGTGTCGTCCAGCGTCCAGGGCGGGTTGACGATCAGCAGCCCGGACCCGTTCAGCCGCAGATGCGTGTCCTCCGGGTGCCAGGTCAGCTCGACGGTCAGGATCTTGCGGATGCCGGTGTTCTCCACCGCCTCCTGGAAGCGCCAAACGGCAGCACGTTCCTTGATCGGGTACCACAGGGCGTAGACGCCGGTGGACCAGCGCTTGTGCGCCGCCTTCAGCCCCTCGGCCATGCGGGCGAACTCGTCCGGCTGCTCGAAGGGCGG
This sequence comes from Azospirillum sp. UFLA03-27, assembly GCF_059803775.1. NCBI lineage: Bacteria > Pseudomonadati > Pseudomonadota > Alphaproteobacteria > Rhodospirillales > Azospirillaceae > Azospirillum > Azospirillum sp. UFLA03-27. The sequence goes on from NZ_JAUQTX010000152.1 coordinate 14,944, forward strand.
GTCGATCAGGGTGAGTCCGCGCTTCTCCCGCGGCGGCAGATGGGCCTTCAGCGCCTGATAGGCGTCCGTCTTGAAGGCCGAGACCTGACGGTCCCCGGCAAATTCCGCCTTCAGGGTCTGCCAGTCGTCGGGGTGAAGCTCGTTGAGGAGCAGCCGGTCCTGCTCGCGCAGCAGCGCCCGGGCCAGCCGCGGCGATCCGGGGTACCAGCGCAGCCGCCCATCCGGGTTCAGCGCGTTCACCGCGTCCAGATAGGGCCGCAGCGCCGGGTGCGGCGCCGGCTGGCCGAACAGCCGTCCGATTCCCTCCTGGAACTCCAGCGTCTTACGCGCCGGTTCGGAGTCCAGATCGTAGCGCCCGATGCCGGCGTGGGCGTCGAGCACGCAGAAGGGCGCCGGCTTGGCGCGCAGATGATCGATGATCAGCGCCAGAACGGCGTGCTTCATCACATCGGCGGGGTTGCCAGCGTGGAAAATGTGACGGTAGTTCATGGGGCAGGGATTTAGCCCATCGGGGCGTTCCGCGCCATCCCTTGCGAACGGGCTTCCGCGAAGCCGGGATCAGTCCAGCGAGGCGACCTGCTGGGCGTTGCGGAAGGTGCGGCGGGTGCTCGGCGCAATGCTGGTGGGCTCGGAGTCGCCACAGCGGGCGGATTCCAGCAGCTTGGCGCTCTTCGGGTCCAGCTCGTTCAGGTGTTGCCAGATCTTGCAGACGTAGTTCTGGGCCTGACGGGTGGAGCCGCCGTTGTAACGGGCGACGGCGGTCTTCCAGCTTCCCTGCTCGCCATGAAGGCGAAGGAGCAGGCGGCCGGCGTAGTTGACGTTCTCGCGGGGATCGACGATCCGCTCCACCGGCTGGAACTCGCCGCGGTGGGTGCCCAGCGAGATCTGCATGCAGCCGACATAGACGTTCTGGCGAAGCTGGCCGCGCTTGTCGCGGAGGTGCCGGGCGGCGTCGTTGGCGTTGCGGGCGTAGACCGGACGGCCCTCCACGCTCATCGCGAAGGGGGTCGGGGCGCCGTCCTGGCCGCTTTCCACCAGGGCGATGGCGACGAGAAGGCCGGAGGGGATGTTGAACTTGCGCTCGGCCTCCACCGCGTGGGAGACGCAGCTGCTGTCCTGGGCGGCGGCGGGCTTGGCGAGGAGGACCGGAGAGGCGGCTAAGCCCAGTGCAAGACCGATCCAGCCGCCATACGTGCGTCGCACGCGCTGAGTTCGATCCTGCATATCCTCGGTCCCCTCTTCGTTGCCGGGTTCATCCGGCTTCGTTTTGGCCCCCCGCGCGGGGCCGCCATTACCGGTCACCGAGTCGCTTACGGTGACCGCCTCCTACCCGAAAGTTCAGCGCCCACCATCGGGCGCCGAAGCCACACTTCCAAAAATTTTATACAGCGTCAATCTATTTGCTGCCCGGTAATACCACGCCTTTCGATCGAACGATGTCACAAGGCGGCGGGAAAAACCCACTCCGGGCCTTGGTCTTAGCCATCAAGGCACTGATTCCGAAGCGCTTTGAAAAACCGAAGGAGGTGGATTGTGCGAAAAGCGTACAAAACCACCCAATCGGCCTAATGCGACGGTTTGAAGCTCGATTCGCTGCCGAACGACCTCCTTCGGATGCCTCTTGCGCGCGCGCGCAAGCTGGTGCAGGAGTTCGTGTCTTCTTCCGCTTTCCGGAGTCTCCCGGAGCGGGGACGGCGACAGCGCATCTCCCATAGCGAAGTGATCGTGGATCGCGATTCGACGGCTCAAGCCGACCGGGAGGGGGCAGGCCCCCTCGTCCAGCCCGGAGACGTTCCGGGCATTTTGTTCCAGACTGGCTATGACCGACTCTACGCCGCCGACGCGGCGGGGGCGGCGCGTGCCTTCCGGCTCGCCTGCGCTGCCGATCCGGGGTCGGGCGAGGCCTGGGGCTGTCTCTTATACACATCTGACGCTGCCGACGATTATACGC
>NZ_JAUQTX010000153.1:0-16849 GCF_059803775.1 Azospirillum sp. UFLA03-27
ACTCGCGTATAATCGTCGGCAGCGTCAGATGTGTATAAGAGACAGGGGTGGGGGCAACGGCGCCCACACCTCACCCCATCACCAACCCCCCGTCCACATACAGCACCTGCCCGGTCATGAACCGGCTCCAGCCCGACGCCAGGAACAGCACCGGGCCGGTCACGTCCTCCGGCGTGGCGATGCGGCGCAGCGGGGTCTGGGCGACGATGGCGTCCTTCACGTCCTCCTTCGTCGCCCGGCTGGCGTCGGTGGGGTAGACCAGCCCCGGCGCCACGCAGTTGACGCGGATGCCCAGCGGCCCCAGCTCCGCCGCCAGATTGCGGCTGAAGCCGACCAGCGCCGCCTTGGCCGTCGTGTAGTCGTGATAGGGCACGGTGGGCCGGGCGACGAGGTCGGTCGCCATGTTCACGATGCTGCCGCCGGGCCGCCGCCGCATCACCGGCAACACCGCTTTGCAAATGTTGTAGGTGCCGAGCAAAGCCCCATCCACTTGCCCCCGGTAGTCCGTCCACTCGGTGTCCCAGAACAGCTTGCGCTTCTCCGGGTCGAAGGCGTAGGGGCGGAAGGCGTTGTTGACCACCACGTCGATCTTGCCGAACTCCTCCGCCGTGCGCTCCACCATGCGGTTCACCGCGTCGGCATCGATCACGTCGGCCTGAACCGCCCAGGCGTCACCGCCCGCCTCGCGGCAGGCCTCCGCCACCGTCTCGGCGGCCTCGGCATTCTGCAGGTAGTTGACGGCGACAGCCGCCCCCTCCGCCGCGAAGGCCTTGGCGATGGCGGCGCCGATGCCGCGGCTGGCGCCGGTGACGAGGACGGTCTTGTCGCGGAAATCCATGGCGGGCCAAGCCTTCCTTACTCGGGGATCAGGTCGGACCGGACCAGCGCGCCCATGTCGAGGTCCGTCCCGATCAGGCCGAGCTGCTTGAAGGTGTCCGCCCCCTTCTGCATCAGCGCCGGATCGAAGTGGCCGAGGCCCTTGGCCTTGGTCGTCTCCGACACGCTGGAGGCGTTGCGCAGCTTGATGATGGCGAGGTTGGTGGCCTCGTCGCGGCCGTTGATCGCGCGGGTCACGGCGAGGCGGGCGGCCTCCTCCGGCTCGGCGATCATCCAGGCGGCGCTGTCGCGGTAGGCGGCAAGGAAGCGCTTCAGAACGTCCTTCTTCGTGCGGTAGGTCTCCTCCGTCACCACGAAGATGTCGCTGGGCAGGTTCAGCGTGTCCTTGACCTCGATGACGTTGATGTCCTTCAGCCCCTTCTGCATCCCGACATGGAGGCCGGTGTCGGTCGCCGCGGTGGCGTCCACCTGACCCTGGATGACGGGGGCGAAGTTCAAGAGGCCGGTCACCTCGATGGTCACGTCCTTCTCGCTCAGCCCGGCCTGATGCAGCAGCACCTGGAGGTTCTGGCGGGTGCCGCTGGACAGGCTGTAGACGCCGATGCGCTTGCCCTTGAGGTCTTCAGGCTTGGTGATGTTGCGCTCCTTCGGCGACACCACGTTGAAGACGTTCTGCGGGTAGATGTTGTAGATGGCGACCAGCTTCTCACCCTTGTCGAGCGCCAGATAGAAGGAGGCCGGGTCGGTGAAGGCCACGTCGGCCTGCCCGGTCAGCATGTTCTGGATGGCCGAGCCGCCGCCGGTCCCCGGCACATAGCCGAGATCGATCCCCTTGGCCTTGAAGAAGCCCTTGTCCGGCTCGGCCAGCAGGTTGGTGATCTCGCTGATCGGCTGGCTCCAGCCCGCCACGGTCACCGTGTCGAGCGCCAGCGCGGGGGAGGACAGCAGCAGGGTGGAAACGGCGACGGCACCCAGGGTGCGCAGGAACCCGAACATCGTGTGATTATCCTTTCCACGGACGGCGCAGCAGCCACCGTTCGAGCCCGGCGGCGGCCTGATAAACGATCATGCCCAGCACCGTGATGACGATGAACAGGGCGAACATCATGGTCGAATCCATCATCCCCTGCGCCGCGATGATCGAGGCGCCCAGCCCCTGCCGACCCCCGATGAACTCGCCGACGACGGCGCCGACCAGCGCCAGCACCACGGCGACGCGCAAGCCCGCCAGGATCACCGGCAGGCCGGAGGGGATCTTCAGCCGCAAGAGGGTTTGCAGGCGCGTCGCCCGCAGCATCCGGAACAGCTCCCGCTTGTTGGGATCGACCTGCTGAAGCCCGGTCATGGTGTTTTCCAGCAGCGGGAAGAAGCAGATCAGCGCCGTGATGACGACGGTGGAGGTCATGCCGAAGCCGAACCAGACGATGAACAGCGGCCCCAGCGCCAGCTTCGGCACCACCTGGCTGGCCAGGATGTAGGGGTAGAACAGACGGCGCAGCACCGGCACCTCGGCCAGCAGCACCCCGGCAAGGAAGCCGATGGTGCAGCCGGCGGCGAGGCCCATCGCCATCTCCGCCGTGGTGACCCAGAGATGCGGCAGCAGGTAGCCCCCGGCCAGCCCGTCCCACAGCGTGCGCAGCACGGCCGAGGGCAGCGGCACGACCAGCGCCGACACCCCCGCCACCCGGCAATAGACCTCCCACCCCGCCAGCAGCAGGACGAGCAGCAGGGCGGATGCGATGCGGACCATCACGATGCGCGCTCCAGCGCCACGCCGCTGTCGGTCTTGCCGTCCATGGCGTGGCGCAGCTCCAGGCACAGGGCGTTGAAGCGCGGGCTGTAGCGGACGTCGCGCCCGCGCGGGCGGGCCAGCGGCACCGGCAGGGCGTGGCGCAGGTGCCCGCCCTCCATCACCGCCACCCGGTCGGCCAGATAGACCGCCTCCGCGATGTCGTGGGTGACGAACAGCACGGTGGTGCGGTGGCGGGCGCAGAGCTTCAGCAGGTCGTCCTGCAACTCCTCCCGCGTGATGGCGTCGAGCGCGGCGAAGGGCTCGTCGAGCAGGAGCAGCGGCGGCTCGGTGACCAGCGCGCGCGCCAGCGCGACACGGCTCTGCTGCCCGCCCGACAGTTGGCTGGGGAGGCGCCCTTCGAGTCCGGACAGGCCGACGAGGTCCAGCAGCTCCTCCGCCTTGCGGCGGTCCGCCGGCTGCGGGCGGCGCTTCAACGAGACGGGAAGCAGCAGGTTGTCGAACACGGTCCGCCACTCCAACAGCGTCGGCGCCTGGAAGACGAAACCGACCTGGGCCCCCGGTCCCCGCACCGGCTCCCCCTGGATGCGGACGCTGCCGGTCGAGGGGGCGAGCAGCCCGGCGACCAGCTTCAGCAGAGTCGTCTTGCCGCAGCCGCTGCGCCCGACCAGCGCGTGGAACTCGCCCTCCCCGATGGTCCAGTCGATGCGGTCCAGGATGGTGCCGCCGCTCGGGACGCCGTAACCGGCCTGTTCGATGCTGACGAAGGGCATGGCCGCGCGCCTCAATCCGTGTAGGGGGCGAAGCTGTCCGCCGCCCGCTCCGCCGAGCCTTCGATCTCGGTCATGGTGACGAGGTCCAGCAGGTTGAACCGCCCGTCATGGTGCCAGCCCGCTTCCGGCGCGGTCATGCGGCCGAGCGCGCAGAGCCGCGTCACCCCCACGGCCCCCAGCGCCCCGGCGAGCGCGAACAGCTCCTCCGGTGCCGCGGCGATTCCCACGGTCTGGAGGAAGGCGCGGTAGGGCGCCAGCCCCGGCACCGCGTCGGCCAGCCGATCCACCGCCACCACCGTCACCGTGCGGTTCAGCCCGCAAGGGCTCAGGCCGTCCGCGGCGTCGGTGTAGGCGATGGCCCAGCTTCCCGCCGGATCGCCCAGCAGGGCGCGGCTGGGGTCGGCAAAGCCCTTCGTCTCCTCCGCGTTGCGCCAGGACGCGACGCCGCCCGCCTCGGCCATCGACAGGGGGCGGCGCGGGAACTTGCTGCCCAGCGCGTCCAGCTCGTGCGCCAGATAGCCGGCGAATTCGCGCGGGGACACCCGCCCGCCGCGCTCCACGAAAAAGGTCTGGGGTGAGTAGCAGCCCTGCTGGTCGTAGCGCGCCACGTCGTAGGCCGCCTGCCGCGCCACCGCCCCCGCCTTCCCGGCGTCGAGCGCGGAGCGGGCGACCATGCCGAAGCTGATCTTGTGGCCATAGGGCAGGAAGCGCGTGGTGATCGGCACCCGCGCCCGGATGGCCGCCAGCGCGTCGTTGCCGCCATAGGCGACCACCGTGTCGGCGCGGCCCAGCCACGCCCGTTCCGCCGCTTCGTCGCCGCCCTTCCACCAGACGATGGCGATGCAATCGGCCAGTTGCGGGTCGATCTCCGCCAGGATCTGCGCGAACCAGCCGGCGAACAGCGGCTCGGCGCTCGGCAGCTTGCCGACCGTGCCGGCCTTCACCAGCAGGCCGGAAATCAGGCTCCACAGCGGCAGGCCCGGCACGTTGCCCGCCCAGACGTGCAGCAAAAGCTCCGGCCCGAAGGCGCGGGCGAAGCCGCCCTTGGGCATGGGCTGAAAATCGTCGAGCACCGCCGGGTTGGCGAAGTCTTCGGCGATGAATTTCCGAAGCTCCGGCCCGCGGAAGGTCTTCAGATAGCCGGTCAGCCCCAGCCGGACCATCTCGGCGTCATAGCCGGTGACCAGCGGCAGCAGACGTTCCGCCTTTTGCCGCCACGGGTCGTCGCGGTCGAGCAGCCGGGCGACGGCGCGGTCGATGGCGGCGGCGATCTCCGCGACCGTGCGGCTTCTCAGGTAAGTCCGCGCGTTCGTCCGCACCCGCGTTGCCAATTCAGCGATCTGCGCCTCGGTCAGCACCGGCACCGCCACGTCGAGCGTCTCGGCGCCGCGCCGGAAGGTCAGCGTCCGCCAGTCCACCGCGTCGGCGGACAGCCCCGGCAGATGCCCGGCGCGCTCCATCAAGCCAACGGTCATGGGGCCCGCGCCGCTTTGAGGAAGTCCTCGACCGCCATGGAGCAGCCCTTGGCGTCCGCCCCGTCGGCCCGGCCGAGAAGCTGGAAGCCGCCGTCCACCTCCACCCCCGCGTCCTCGGTCAGAATGGCGGAAGCGCAGTTGAAATGGGCCAGATCGTGATGGACCAGCACGCCGACGCTGCCGCGCGGCACCTCCTGCCCGGTCAGCGGGTTGATGACCCGGCTGCGGATCCAGTGCGGGCCGGACTTCACCGACGGGCAGGACTCGTTGCCGTCGTCGTAGAACTGGGTGCTCAGCTCCGTCATGCCGTACATGTTGATGCACAGCCGGCGCGGCACGCCGAAGGTGGCGGACAGGCGGCTGTAGAACTCCTCCGCCGCCATCTCCCGCGACTGGCCCTTGAAGCCGCCGGTGTCGAGGACGCGGCTGCCCGCCGGCAGGGCGAAGCTCCACCCCCGCTCGGCCAGCGCGTCCATCAGATGCACGACGCTGAAGCTCGCCCCCAGCAGGGCGTAGGGTTCGCCGGTTTCCTCGGCGCGGGACAGCGCCTCGATCGCCCCGTCCACGTCCAGCCCGGCGTCGGAGACGAAATAGCGGCTCTCATCCGTCCCGAACTCGCTCTTCGCCAGCGCCAGATAATGGGCGAGCGAGGAGTTGGGCATCGCCTGCTTGGTCGGGAACAGGATACCCATGCGCAGCCGGTCCCACTCTCCCATGAAGCGGCGGCGGAAATTGACGGTCATCGAGCGGTCGTAGACCGCCAGCGTCGGATGGTGGCTCTTGCCCCGCACGCCCTTGGTGGTGCCGCTGGTCATGAAGACGTGCGGGCACTCCTCCGGCGGGCGTCCGCTCAGCGTCAGGTCCTTGAAGGCGCTGATCGGCACAGCGGGCACGTCGCACCAGCTCTTCACCGTGCGCAGGGTGCGCGCCCGCTGGGTGGCGAAGCGGCGGTAGGGGGCGTTGGTCTCGAACTGGTGGGCGAAGACGGCCAGCGCCATGCGGTTGAACGCCTCCTCGTCCGCCTCTCCGGCGGCGATGAAGGCCAGCAGCTCTTCGACAAGTCGGGCTTCGGTCACGTCCGCACACACCTTTTGCAGCGCCAACAAACTGTTGCCGGAGCAAGCGGTGTCTGGATGGAATGGGGGTACGCCGTGCCGCCCTTCAGTCCCGTCCCTACGCCGGTATGACCCGGATCAGGTTCGATGGGTCACCGCGTTGTCCGGATGAAAGCGCCGGACCGGCGGAGTCTCAGCCTCCTAGCGAGGCCCCCCAGGGAACACTTCGCAAGCTAAGGGACCGGCCCCCGCCCGTCAAGGAGGTCGGGTTCAAGGAGGTCGGGTTCAGGCGGCGTCCTTCACCACCTCCAGGACCATGGCGATCTCGTCGATGACGTTGTTCTGGCTTTCCATCGCCTCCATCACCTCCTGGTTCGTGACCTCCCCGGACGCCAGCTTGTGGTGCCAGCGCGGGGTCGGGGCGTAGACGATCGACAGCATGCGGAAATCGACGTTCAGGTGCATGGCCAAGCGGGTGTTGGGCCAGCCGCGCTCGATGAATTTCCGGTTCTCCTCCATCGAGAACAGGCTCAGCACGTTGGGCGTAATGGGGCGGACGTGGGTCGGATCGCCGAGATAGCCGTCGCTGCGCGGGTGCGGCACCTTGATGGTGATCCGCGCGCCGTGGCGGCAGACGCGGTACAGCTCCTTCATGATGTTCAGGAAGCCCTCGGTCGTCTGGCCCATATGCTCCAGCGCGTGGATGAGCTGGACGTCGGCGACGCTGCTCTCCTCGAACGGCCAGGGCACGACCTCCAGGTCGGCGACGATGTCCGGCCCGAAGGTGCCGTACTTGTCCACGTTGACGTAGCCGGCAAGCCGCGTGTCGCCGCAGCCGAGGTTGAGCTTGAGGTCCGACATCGCACGCGTTTCCGGCCAGCCGTTGTTGTTGCCACGAATGCGACCTTACACCTCCCGCCGCAGCAGCGACAGGGCGGCCATCGCCATGACCTGCGCGGAATGGACCATGTCGTCGATGTCCACATACTCGTCCGGCTGGTGGGCGAGGTCGAGGATGCCGGGGCCGTAGGCGATGCAGTCCTTCAGATGCCCGACCCGCGCGATGTGCTTCTGGTCGTAGGTGCCGGGGGACACCACCTGCACCGCCGGGCGGCCCAGCACCGTCTCGATGGCCGCCCCCACCCCCCGCACCACCGGCGCGTCGGCGTCGGTCAGGGTGGGCAGAAAGGCCAGAACCTCGCGCAGCTCGTAATCGAAGCCGGGGCGCTCGCGGCGCAGATCCTCCAGGATGGCGGTGATCTCCGCCCGCACCTCCTCCGGGTCCTCCTCGATCAGATAGCGGCGGTCGATGACCATACGGCAGCGGTCAGGCACCATCGGGCTGGGCAGGCCGCCGTGATCCTCCGGCTGGCCGCCATGGATGGCGTTGATGTTCAGGGTGGACTGCCGCGCCCCCTCCGGCACCACCGGCATGGCGGTGCGCTTGGCGGCCAAGCGGGGGAGCAGCTCCGTCTCGATCCGGTGCAGCACGGCGCCCATATGGCGCACCGCGCAGTTGCCGAGGAAGGGCATGGAGCCGTGGGCGACGCGGCCCTTCGTCTCGATCTCCGCCCACCAGACGCCGCGGTGGCCGATGCACACACGGTCCACGTTCAGCGGCTCCGGGATGATGACGTGGTCGACCCGCGGGCGGGAGAAATAGCCGAGCGTGGCGAGATGCCCGACCCCGCCGTAGCCGCCGGACTCCTCGTCCACCGTGCCGGAGATCTCCAGCGCGCCGGGGAAGGGGATGCCCTCCTCCAATATCGCTTCGACGGCGATGATGGAGGCGGCGATCCCACCCTTCATGTCGCAGGCACCGCGGCCGTAGACGCGCCCGTCCTTCACCACCCCTTCGAAGGGATCGACCGTCCAGCCCTGGCCGGCGGGCACCACGTCGATGTGGCCGTTGAAATGCACGCAGGGGCCGGGCTCGCGCCCTTCGATCCGCGCGACGACGTTGGTGCGCGGGTAGCGGTCGCTGTCGCCGGGCGCCCCGTCCGCCCGCACATACTCCACGGCGAAGCCGCGCCCGGCCAGCCGGCGCCCGAGGAACTCCGCGCAGTCGGTGTAGACGTCGCCGGGCGGGTTCACGGTGGGGATGCGGATCAGGTCGCGGGTCAGCGCGACGAGGTCGTCGCGCCGTTCCGCGATCCGGCGGAACAGCGACTCCCGGTGGTCGAGCGGCATGCTTCCCCCCTGCGCACAATTCGTTGCGCGGAAGGATCGGTCATGCCGGCCCGCCTGTCGAGAGATGATCCGCGCCTCACTCCGCCGCGCGATGCCGCAGCCGTTCGTCCTCGTTGGCCCGGCCATTGCGGAGCTGCTCCTCGTACCAGCGGCGGTGATGGTCCTTGGCCCAGTTCTCGTCCACCACGCCGCTGCCCATGGCGTCGAAGGCGCCCTCCATGCCGATGGTGCCGATGTAGATGTGCCCGATGATCAGCGCGATCATCAGCGCGGCCACCACCCCGTGCGCCACATGCAGGATCTGCATGCCGCCGATCCCGGTGACGGCGAAGGGCATCATCAGCAGGAAGCCGGTGAGCGACAGCGCGAAGCCGCCGAACACCACCGCCCAGAAGACGCCCTTCTGGCCGGCGTTGAAGCGCCCGGCCTCGGGATGCTCGCCGGACTTGTTCAGCACGCCGCCGAGCGTCTTCAGCCAGACGAGATCGGCCTTCTCCGGGATGTTGTCGCGCACCCAGAGCACAAAGATCATCAGCAGGCCGAGGACGAAGGGCACGCTGAAAAAGTTGTGCATGTACTTGCTGGCCTCGGCCAGCATCGTGAAGTTCGGGTGGCCGATCAGCGGGATCAGCAGCATGCGCCCGAAGGTCAGGATCAGCCCGGTCAGCGCCATGAGCAGGAAGCTGACCGCCGTCGTCCAGTGGGCGAAGCGGTCCATGCCGCTGAAGCGCGGCACCGGGCGCCCCGACCGGCCGCCATGGATGCGGATGGTGCCGCGGATCAGGTAGAAGATCGCCAGCACCGCGATCGGTCCCAGGATCAGCGCGCCCGCGATGATCTTCAGCCAGACCATGCGGAACTCGCGCCACTCCCGCCCCTCCGGCTGGACCAGGACGCCCAGCTTCTCGTCGGGAATGCTGACCCGTCCGGAAAGCTTGCCGTCCGGCGTCTGGTAGAGCTGCACCTCGTCCTTCGAGGTCGGCGAGGTCGGCCCCGGCGTCTGGTAGAACTGCGCCTGCACCGCCGGGGCGGCGAGCAGCAGAACGAACAGGACCAACAGGGGGCGCAGGAGCTTCGTCATGTCGCGTCCTTCCCTAGAGAAAATGCGCTTCGCGGGGTGCTGCATCGGGACAGCCTTGCCCCCACCCGCTCAGCTCCCCCCGGTGCCCTCGCGGCCCGGGCTGAAGGCGTCGCCGCGGTCGTTCCGGCCATAGGCGGTGGACCAGCCCCAGGCGCCGGAGCCGTAGCCGCGGCGCACCGTCCGCTCCTTGTAGATGTCGGCCAGAACATCGCCGTCACCAGCCATCAGCGCGCGGGTGGAGCACATCTCCGCGCAGAGCGGCAGCTTGCCCTCGGCCAGCCGGTTGGCGCCGTATTTCTGATACTCCTCCATCGTGTTGTCCGCTTCCGGACCGCCGGCGCAGAAGGTGCATTTGTCCATCTTGCCGCGCCCGCCGAAGTTGGTCGCCTGCGGGTACTGCGGCGCGCCGAAAGGACAGGCGTAGAAGCAGTAGCCGCAGCCGATGCACAGGTCCTTCGAGTGCAGCACCACCCCGTCCGCCGTCTGGTAGAAGCAGTCCACCGGGCAGACCGCGGCGCAGGGCGGGTCGTTGCAGTGCATGCAGGCCATGGAGATCGACCGTTCGCCCGGCACACCATCCTTCAGCGTGATGACGCGGCGGCGGTTGATACCCCAGGGAATGTCGTGCTCGTTCTTGCAGGCGGTGACGCAGGCGTTGCACTCGATGCAGCGTTCCGCGTCGCACAGGAATTTCATGCGGGCCATGAATGTCTATCCTCCCTGGGGCGCGTCAGGCCGGTTCGACGCGGCACAGCGTCACCTTGGTTTCCTGCATGAAGGTCATAGGGTCGTAGCCGTAGGTCGTCACCCCGTTGGCCGGCTCGCCCAGGACGATGGGGTCGGTGCCCGGCGGGTAGTTCTCCCGCAGGCTGTTGCCCTGCCAATAGCCGGAGAAGTGGAAGGGCATGAAGACCGTGCCAGCGCCGATGCGTTCGGTCACCAGGGCGCGCATCCGCGCCTTCGCGCTGTCCTCCGGCCCGTAGACCCAGACCATGCCGCCGTCGCGGATGCCCAGGCGCTCGGCGTCCTTGGGGTTGATCTCCACGAACATCGACTGCTGCAGCTCGGCCAGCCAGGGGTTGGAGCGGGTCTCCTCGCCGCCGCCCTCATACTCGACCAGCCGTCCGGAGGTCAGAATGAAGGGGAAGCGCTGGCGGATGTCGCTGTCCGCGATCTTGAACTGGAGCGAGCGGGCGAGCTGCGGCAGGCGGAAATCGCGCCGGTCCTCGATCGCCGGGTACTCCTTCACCAGCTCCGGCCGCGGGGAGTAGATCGGCTCGCGGTGCAGCGGCACCGGGTCGGGCAGGTTCCAGGCGACGGCGCGGGCCTTGGCGTTGCCGTGCGGTGAGCATCCATGCTTCAGCGCGACGCGGATGATGCCCATGGACAGGTCGGTCTGCCAGCTCACCTCGTCCACCTTGTCGCCGCCGATGGCCTGGATGACGCGCATCTCCTCCGCCGTCAGGTCCTTGTCCCAGCCCAGCTTGCGCAGCATCGCCATGGTGAATTCGGGATAGCCGTCCTCGATCTCCGACCCCTTGGAATAGGAGCCGTCGGCGAGCAGGCTGACGCCGTTGCGCTCCACCCCGAAGCGGGCGCGAAAGACGCCGCCGCCCTCCATCACATGCTTGGAGGTGTCGTAGAGAACGGCGCAGCCGGGGTGCTTCAGCTCCGGATGGCCCCAGCACGGCCAGGGCAGGCCGTAATAGTCGCCCTTCAGCGGGCCGCTGGTCGCCTGCATGGTGATCTTGTCGAAGTCGGCCTGATGCTTCATGTGCATCTTCAGCCGCTCCGGCGACTGGCCGGTGTAGCCGGTGGACAGGCAGCCGCGGTTGATCTCGCGCAGGATGTCCTCCGGCACCGGGCGGGTCTCCTCCACCGTGATGTGCTTGAACATCTCGTCGGCGAAGCCGAACATGCGGGCCAGCAGATAGATGATGGTGTAGTCGTCCTTGGACTCGAAGATCGGCTCCACGACCTTCTCGCCCCACTGCATCGACCGGTTGGAGCAGGTGCGCGAGCCGTCCGTCTCGAACTGCGTGCAGGCCGGCAGGATGTAGGTGCCGTTCTTCCGTTCCTTGAAGGCGGCGAAGGTGGTCGGGTGCGGGTCGGCGATGACGAGCAGGGACAGCTGCTCCAGCCCCTTCAGCATCTCCGGCATGCGGGTGACGGTGTTGCCGCCGTGGCCGAAGACGACCATCGCCTTCAACGGCGACGGCTGCTGGATCTCCTCCGGCTTGTAGGTGACGCCGTCGAACCAGCGGGTGGTCGGGATGCCCTTGGCCTCCATCAGCTCCTTGGAGGAGAAGCGGGCCTTCATCCAGTCGTAGTCGACGTCCCAGACGCGGCAGAAATGCTTCCACGCCCCCTCGGCCAGCCCGTAGTAGGAGGGCAGCGTCGAGACGTCGAGCCCGAAGTCGGTGGCGCCCTGCACGTTGCAGTGGCCGCGGTAGATGTTGGCGCCGCCGCCGGCCACGCCGATGTTGCCCAGCGCCAGCTGCAGGATCGACAGGGCGCGGACGTTGGCGGTGCCGGTGGTCTTCTGGGTGATGCCCATGCACCAGATGACGGTGGACGGCCGGTTCTTCGCCAGCGCCTCCGCCACGCGGTAGAGCTGCTCGCCGGGCACGCCGCTGACCCGCTCCACCGTCGCGGGGTCCCACTTCTTCACCTCGGCGCGGATCTCGTCCATGCCGTAGACGCGCTGGCGGATGTACTCCTTGTCCTCCCAGCCGTTCTCGAAGATGTGCCAGAGGATGCCCCAGGTGACTGGGATGTCGGTGCCGGGACGGATGCGCACATAGTCGGTGGCGTGGGCGGCGGTGCGGGTGAAGCGCGGGTCGATGACGATGAAGGGGGCGCGGTTGTGCTCCTTGCCGCGCAGCATGTGGGGCAGCGAGACGGGGTGCGCCTCCGCCGGATTGCCGCCGATGATCAGCAGCGCCTTGGAATTCTGGATGTCGTTGTAGCTGTTGGTCATGGCGCCGTAGCCCCAGGTGTTCGCCACCCCGGCGACCGTGGTGCTGTGGCAGATGCGCGCCTGATGATCGACGTTGTTGGTTCCCCAGAAGGCCGCCAGCTTGCGGAAGAGATAGGCGCCCTCGTTGGAGAATTTGGCGGAGCCCAGCCAGAAGGTGGCGTCCGGCCCGGACTGCTCACGGATCTCCAGCAGCTTGGTCCCGATCTCCTCGATGGCCTGATCCCAGGAGATGCGCTGCCATTGGCCGTCGACCAGCTTCATCGGGTATTTCACCCGCCGCTCACCCTTGGTCAGCTCGCGCACCGAGGCGCCCTTGGCGCAGTGCGCGCCCTGGCTGATCGGGCTTTCCCAGCCCGGCTCCTGCCCGGTCCAGACGCCGTTCTGCACCTCCGCGATCACCGTGCAGCCGACGGAGCAGTGGGTGCAGACGTTCTTGCGGGTGACGACCTCGACGTTCGGCAGGGTCGGCCCGGCCTCGGCCTTTTGGATCATCGCGGCGGGCAGCGCACCCAGCGCCGCCATGCCCCCGGCGGCGAGGCCGGAGGTCTTCAGAAAACCGCGGCGGTCGACGGTTTCTCCCAGCCCGGCGGTGCCCGCGGACAGTCCGTTGGCCGACAGTCCGTTCAGGCGGTGGGCGAGGGAGGCGCGGGTGGCGGCGGTTCCGGCATTGCGCTTGACGAGCATGGGGCGGCCCTCTGGATCAAAAGTCGCGGTCAGAGTCGGTTCAGCGCGTAGAAACGCTTCACGTGTTCGGTTTCGCGGTAGCGGGCCTTGACCTGCTCCTGCCGCGATTCCATCGCCTCCGCCGGGGCGGCGCGCAGGGTGGCGGCCGCCGCGGCGGCTCCCGCCGCACCCAGCCCGAGGCCCTTCAGCAGGCTGCGGCGTTCCAGTCCGGTTTTCTTCTGGCTGTCGTCACGGTGCATGGATCGTGCCCTCCCGCTGGTCGGCCCCGCGCGGCGCGCCCGGAGGGGCGGGTGCGATCATCGCAAAGGCGTTGGTCTCGATGTCCAGGAACAGCCGCCCGAAGGTGCCCAGGGGTCGGTAGAGATGCGCCGCCGACGCCTCCTCCAGGTCCTGGAAGAAGCGGCCCGCCCAGGGGGCGAGGTGGCGCTCGAAGAAGCGCTTCTGGCGTGGCAGGTCCGGCTCGCCGTCCGCCGTGCCCACGGTCCCGGCGGCCAGCGCTCCCATGATCTCGGCGATGGCGGCGATGTGGTCCTCGGGCTCGCTGACGCCGGGAGCGCGCTCGATGCCCAGCGCCTGCATGTCCTCGCGCAGGCGGGCGAGCGGCCGGTCGATCAGGAATCCGGTGCGGTAGTAGGAGGCGAAGGGAACCAGCTCGCCCCGCGTCACCCCGAGGAACAGCTCATGATACTCGCGCTCGGCCCGGTGTTCGCCGTCGGGGGCGTCGGCGAGCGTACGGGCGCGTACGGCCAGATCGCTGATGGCGCGCCCCAGCGACGAACCGTCCCCGGCCAGAGCGCCGACCGTGGCCAGCAAGTCGCGCGACGGCGGACGCGCCAAGAGATGGGCCAGCAGGCCGTACGCCTGCGCCCGCAGCCGATCCGCGTCGTCGATGATGGCCGTTTCCGCCATACCTTTGCCCCGCTTCGCCTTTTCCGTGGCCGGTTAAGGTCCGGCTCATCAGCGACAACAGCGGGAATGCACAAAGGTTGCGCAGTCCAGGACAAGCGATGGTCTTGCCCCAACCCTGAACGTTGCCCCCTCCCTAGCCCTCCCCCGCTTTCGCAGGGGAGGGGACGGACGCCGCTTCGCCTAAGGCACCCTCTCCCGCGGAGCGGGGGAGGGCCGGGGTGGGGGCAAGGCCCTCACCTTCTTCAGACCCATCCATGTCAGCGACCACAACCTCCTCCGGCTTCTCCTCCTCCGGGGGCTTCTCGTCGGTGGCGATGCGGTCCAGCAGGTCGGCGATGCGGTCGGTGTCGAGCAGCTTGCCATAGCCGGGGGCGTTGCAGTCCCAGTCATACTCGGCGAAGCCGCGGAAGCCCGCGATCACCGGGTCGCTGATCCAGGCCTTGCGCAGGGCCAGCCGTTTCAGCTCCTGCGGGACGTTGCTGGCGAGGAAGCCGGTGTAGTCGCTGTCCGCGCCCAGGCTCTCCACCGGCGGCAGGCTCTCCGGGTCGAAGGGTTCCGGAGGCGGAACGGCGATGGGCTGCGGTTCCTCCGCCGCATCCCGCTCCTCCGGCGGTTCGGGGGGCTCGACGGGCGCCGTGCGCGCCTCCTGCTTGCGCCGCGACCAGCGGGACAGGAAGCCTTCCGACCCGTCATCCATGGCGCTGATCCTTTCCAGATTGAGCAACCGGGGCGCGGCGGGCCAGCGCCTCCGGGTCGGCGCGGTCGCGCTGGCGCTTGTAGAAGGGCCGTTCGGCGTGGTGGCGAGCCACGAAATCGCGCATCCACGCCGCGAGGTCGGGCGGCAGGGGAATCGCTTCGATCAGGTCGTCGCCCGCGTCGGAATGGGCGTCGACCTCGCCGGGATCGACGGTGACGGCGAGCAGCCGCAGTCCCGGCTCCTCCGCGCAGCGGCGCAGGATGACGTAGAGCATCGGCTGGCCGCCCTTCAGATTCTCGACATAATTCTCCGTCTCGCCGGGATGGAGCACGATCTCCGCGGCGCCCGCGTAATAGCCGGTGCGCTCACCGTCCTGCGCCAGCACGGTCCAGGGCGCACGGTCGGGCAGCGCCGGCAGGGCGCCGGTCACCCGCCAGCGGGCGTCCACCCACGGGTTGTCGATGCGCTGGCGCTCCACCGTGATGCCCACGCCGCGCCGTTCGGCCTGTCCGGTCATGACCGCCTCCCCTCTGCCTTGCGGATCAGCCGCTGTTCCCAGACCCGCCGCACCGGCTCGAAGCCCGCGTCCATCCAGCGGTCGATCCAGGTCAGGAAATGCCGGGTGAAGCTCTCCAGCACCGCCACGGCGTCGGTGTCGCCGAAGCCCTCCTCGCGCAGCGCCGTGCGGTCGGGGTGGCGCCCCGGGTCGGGATCGTCGGGGTCGCCCAGAACCTCCAGCTCCGCGCCGACCACGGCCCAGGCGGGAAGCCCGTCCTCGGCGCCAGGGCCAAGGGCGACGGTCACCCCGCCGGCCACCGCGCCGTTCAGCAGCAGGCGGCCCGCGCCGTCGAAGCGGATGCTCTGGTTCGGCGGCCCCAGCGCCTCCAGCGCGTCGGCCAGCGCGACCAGGGTGACGGCGGCAAGGCCGTCGCCGGCGTCCGGCCGGTCGGGGACCAGCACCACCGCCACCTCCAGCCGGTCGCGCCGGCCGCTGTGGACGAGCGTGCCGGGCGCCGCCCCCTCCGCGGCGAAGCGGCAGGCGGTGGCGAAGGGGCCGCCCGCCTCGGCGGGCCAGGGGCGGAAGATGGGCGGCAGAGTCGGGGCATCGGACGGGTCCATGCCCCTGATAACGCGCGAACGGGAGGGTTGGTGCCCACGCCTGTTGGTGGGGGACGGCCTTGTCACCCCTTCATCCCAAAGGAGTCCCCAGCCTTGCTCGCCGCACTGATCTCCTCCGGCCTTGTCGCCGGGCTGCTGATGACCGGCAACGTCATCGCCCAGGAAGTCACCAAGGAGTCGCTGTCCAACGACATCAAGGTGCAGCAGAGCCAGGAGCCGCCGCCCAACCAGCAGGGTGTCCGCGCGCCCAAATCCAGCACCAGCGGCGAAACCCAGGGGGCGGAGCTTCAGCAGGCTCTGGCCGACGTCCGCCGGGCACCGCCAGACCTCCAGGGCAACCCGGTACCGCGCCCCAACCAATGGGCCAGCGAACCCGACATGGGGCACGAGCCGACCCGCTCCGAAAACCCGTCCGACCTGAGCAGCCAGGAAGCCAAGTAGGACGAATCACCGACGCTCCGCATGGCGCATCCTTTTCAGCTTGATATGCTCTGATCGAGCATTTATGGTTTTGCTCATAGAGAGCATTAAAGGAATGCGCCATGCGCGACACCACCGGCCTTGCCTACACGCCCGACATCGCCGCGGCGACGCAGCCGATCTACGAGCGTGTGAAGCGCGTGATCCCCGCCGTCGAATGGCCGTTCCACGCCCCGCTGGTCCACGAGATCAACCGCTTGAAGCGGGAGCGCAACGCGGTGATCCTCGCCCACAACTACCAGACGCCGGAGATCTTCCACGGCGTGGCCGACATCGTGGGCGACAGCCTCGCGCTCGCCGCACGGGCGACCGAGACCGATGCCGACGTGATCGTGCTGGCCGGCGTGCATTTCATGGCGGAGACGGCGAAGCTGCTGAACCCGTCGAAGACGGTGCTGATCCCCGACACCGGGGCGGGCTGCTCGCTGGCCGAATCGATCACCGCCGCCGACGTGCGGCTGCTGCGCGAGCGCTATCCGGGCGTGCCGGTGGTCGCCTACGTCAACACCTCGGCCGACGTGAAGGCGGAGGTGGACATCTGCTGCACCTCCGGCAACGCGGTGGAGGTGGTGGAATCGCTGGGGGCGCCGCGCGTCATCATGCTGCCCGACGAGTATCTGGCGAAATACGTCGCCACCCAGACCAGCGTCGAGATCATCGCCTGGAAGGGCCATTGCGAGGTGCACGAGCGCTTCACCGGCGACGAGATCCGCGAGTTCCGCGGGCGCTTCGACGAGCTGATCGTCATCGCCCACCCGGAATGCCTGTCTCTTATACACATCTCCGAGCCCACGAGACTATAACAGCTATCTCGTATGC
>NZ_JAUQTX010000154.1:0-16502 GCF_059803775.1 Azospirillum sp. UFLA03-27
CAGAAGACGGCATACGCGATAGCTGTTATAGTCTCGTGGGCTCGGAGATGTGTATAAGAGACAGTCCCTAACCCTCCCCCGCCACCGGCGGGCGAGGGGACGAAAGGGTTGGGAGGTGGACGGTGCAGAGCTTGTCGGGGCTTTCCTTGGCGATGGCCTTGTGGCCGGCGATGGCGGTGTTGATCGCGTCGGGGGTCAGGCGGTGCGGGCCGGGAGCGATCACCACGGCGACGCCGCTGGCCGACAGCAGCGGGAAGCGCCGCACCGCGCCGTAACGGTCCTTGCCCTCGAAGCAGCCGGCCTCCCGCGCCTCCGGATCGTAGAGGCTCTCCGCGTCGGAGCGGAACTGCGCGACGAGGTCCGCCACGCGGGCGAGCGCGTCCTCGTCCTCGGCACCGCTGAGGGCGACGAAGAAGTCGTCGCCACCGATGTGGCCGGCGAAGCCGCCGTTGCCCGAGGCCCAGGCCTTCAGCCGCTCGCTGAACATCAGGATGGCGCGGTCGCCCTGGCGGAAACCGAAACGGTCGTTGAAGGGCTTGAAGTTGTCGAAGTCGAGATAGGCCAGGACGTGCCTGCGGTCCTGCTCCTGAAGGGCGCGTTCGATGTGGCGCACGATGGCGGCGTTGCCGGGCAGGCGGGTCAGCGGGTTCTGGTCCGCGGCCATGGCGAGGTTGCGCTCGTGCACCAGCCGGATCAGCGCGCCGCTGGACAGGAAGCCGGCATACTCGCCGCCTTCGATGATGATGATGCCGTCGCTGGCCTCCTCCGCCGAGAAGGCCTCGATCACCTGGTCGAGCGGCGTGGAGATGTCGCAGACCGGACTCTTCACCACCAAATCCAGCAGCGTGTCGCCCAGCCCCTTGTTGCGCAGAAGCTCGCTGCCGAAGCGCGAATAGACGAAGCGCTTCAGGTCGCGCTCGCGGATCAGCCCCAGCGGGCGCTGCTGGCGGTCGACGATGGGGGCGATGGACGGGCTGTTGTCGCCGCGGAAATATTCCAGAAGCTCGGTCTTCGGGGAATTGACGGCCAGCGGCGGCTGCCGCTCGATCACCTCGGACAGGCGTAGGCGGGCCTCGTTTGGCTTGCGCCGGTCCTGGCGGTCCAACTCCTCGACGATGCCGTAGCGCTCGGGTACGGCGCGCAAGTCCAGGCTCGGCCGGGCGATCAGATAGCCCTGGGCGAAGTCGCAGCCGAGATCGCGGCAGGTGTAGAATTCCTTCTCCGTCTCCACCCCCTCGGCGATGATGAGGATGCCGAGCGCGTGGGCGTAGCCGACCAGCGCGTGGGCAATGGCCCGCTTGCGCGTGTCCTGGTCGATGCCGTCGATGAAATAGCGGTCGATCTTGAGATAGTCGGGCTTGGATTCGTAGAGCAGCCGCAGCCCGGCGAAGCCGACGCCGAAATCGTCCAGCGCCACCCCGATTCCCGCCTGCCGGTAGCGGTCGATGGCCTGCTCGATGCTGTGGTCGGGACGCAGCTCCCGCCGCTCGGAAATTTCCAGGCTGATGGTCAGGCGCGGGTCGGGCGCGCCGCCATCCAGCGCGACGGGGGTCAGCCAGGGCGAGCCGGCCACCCCGACCACCCGCGCGTCGATGTTCAGGAACAGCTTGGCGTTCGGCCAGTGGTCCAGCGCGCGGAAGGCCGCCACCGCCTTGGCGTGCAGGGCGCATTCGACCTCGGCCAGCAGGCCCTGCATGCAGGCGGCGTCCAGCAGGTCGTTGGGGCTGGCGAAGGGGCTGCGCTCCAGGCCGCGCAGCAGCGCCTCCATCCCGTGGCAGCGCCCGGTGCGCATCTGCACGATGGGCTGGAAGGCGACCGACAGCCCAGCCAGAAGACGGATCCATTCCGCCGGCAGCGCGGCCTTGCGGGCGCCGCCTGCCGGTGTGCCGGAGCGATCGTCCCATTCGTCTGCTGGCACCGAGGCCATCGCTTCGTCCACCGCCGGCTGTCCATGTTCGTCGCGGGCAAGCCCATCTTGTAGCGGATGATCTTTTCGATTTCGTGACAAAGGCAAGGCGTCTGCGCGCAGCGCGATCCAAAATGCCCTTCGCACCGCGGCCCCGCTTTGCGCTATAGGGGTGCGCTTCAACGCAGACGATGGCGGATCTGGGAGGCGGCGGGGCATGAAGGTCGGCATCGACATGGGGGCGGCCATGACGGCTGGCGCGACGGGGGCGTCGGCGATGCTGGATCTCGAGGAGCTGCTGGCGACCCGCCTGCTGGTGCAGGGCAACTCCGGTTCCGGCAAGTCGCACCTGCTGCGCCGCCTGATCGAGCAGAGCGCACGTTGGGTGCAGCAGGCGGTGATCGACCCCGAAGGCGACTTCGTGACTCTGGCCGAGCGCTTCGGCCACATCGTGGTGAACGCCGACGAGCACAGCGAGGCCGCCTTGCAGAGCGTCGCCGCCCGCGTGCGCCAGCACCGCGTCTCCGTCGTGCTGAACCTGGAGGGGCTGGACGCGGACCTGCAGATGCGCCACGCCGCGGCCTTCCTGGGCGGGCTGTTCGACGCCGACCGCGACCACTGGTACCCCATGCTGGTGGTGGTGGACGAGGCCCAGCTCTTCGCCCCGTCGGCCGCCGGAGAGGTGTCGGACGAGGCGCGCAAGGTCTCGCTGGGCGCCATGACCAACCTGATGTGCCGCGGGCGCAAGCGCGGGCTGGCCGGGGTGATCGCGACGCAGCGCCTCGCCAAGCTCGCCAAGAACGTGGCGGCGGAGGCGTCGAACTTCCTGATGGGCCGCACCTTCCTCGACATCGACATGGCCCGCGCCGCCGACCTGCTGGGCATGGAGCGCCGCACCGCGGAGATGTTCCGCGATCTGGAGCGCGGCCATTTCATCGCGCTCGGCCCGGCCATCTCGCGCCGCCCGCTGCCGCTGCGCATCGGCGCGGTGGAGACGCAGGGGCGCGCCGGCAGCCCGAAGCTGATGCCGCTGCCCGACACCCCGCTGGAGGACGCGCGGGAGCTGATCTTCAGGCCGGGCGAGCCGGAACCGCCGCGCCTGCCGGTGCGCCGCCCCTCGACCAGCGCCAGCGCCGATCTGCTGGCCCAGCTCTCCCGCCCGCGCCCCCTGCCGGTGGAGCCGGAAACCGACGACGCAGCATCCGCGCCGCCCATGGAGGAGCCGGAAACGCCGGAGCAAGCGGCGGAGCGCAAAGCCGCCTACGAGGCGATCCTGCGCGAGGTTCTGGCCGATCCGGAGGCGCCCTACCGCTCCATCGCCGTGCTGTATCAGGACTTCCTGGTGCGCTGCCGGACGCAGGGGGTGCGGGGCGAGCTTCTGGAACTGCCGGCCTTCCGGCGCAAGCTGGCGGCGGCCCGCGCCGGGGCGGGGGACGGCACCGCGGAGAATCCCGCTTGGGAAAAGGCGACCCAGGTCGCGGCCACCCTGCCGGAGGACATTCAAGTCGTCTTTCTGCTGCTGGCCCGCGCGGCGCTGGACCATCTGCCCTGCCCGTCCGACGCCGACGTGGCCCGCGCCTGCGGCAGCCGGTCGCGCGGGCGGGCGCGGCGCCTGCTGACCTACATGGAACAGCGCGGCTTCGTCGCCACGCGCAGCGGGCTGGGCAACACGCGCAGCATCGCCCTGCCGGCGCTGGGCTGGGAGACGGCGCTGGGCGACCCGAACGCCGAGGACGGGTCCGATGGGCCGGAGGACGGCGGCCTGTTCGCCACCGCCTGAGGTCTATTTTACTCGTCGTCCGGCTCGATCCCGGCGGCCAGGGCGTGGGCCAGACGCCCGGCGGCGGCGACCCCGGCCATGGCCTGCTGTGCCTTGGCGGCGATGCGCGCGGTGCCTTCCGGCGTCGGCTGGTAAAGCGACGGGTCAGGCAGGCGCTCGACGAAATCCCAGGCGCCGGTGGCGGGGTCCCAGACCTCGAACACGTCAGGGTTGGGGCGGCGGGCGACCCAGGCGCGGGCGGCGTTGCCCTCGGCGCAGAAGCGCACCCCGAAGAAGCGGCTGGCCGCCATGGCCCCGATGGCCGCGGTCAGGTCGGCGTCGGCGTTCGGGAAACGCTGCGTCAGAGCGGCGCGCAGGGCTTCCGCCAGGGCGCGGCGGTCGTCATGATGGGGAAGGCCGTCGGGATCGGTTCTCATGGCCCGCGATGGTAGAGGGACGGCGCGCCTCCGCAAGCGGGCGCGATGTCGCAAGCGCAGCCCGGAGTCGTCATGGTCAGCCTGTCCGAAGCCTACGCCATCGCCATCGGCCACCACCGGGCCGGACGGATGGGCGAGGCCGCCGGGGTTTACCGGGCGATTCTCGACGCCGATCCGCGGCAGGCCGATGCGCTGCATCTGCTGGGCGTGTTGTCCGGCCAGACCGGGCGGAGCGAGGAGGCGCTGTCGCTGATCGCCCAGGCCATCGCGCTGGACCCGGAGGCGGCGGACTATCACGACAATCTGGGCAGTCTGCGCCGTGGCGGCGGTGATGCGGCGCGGGCGGCCGCGCAGCACGCGCGTGCCCTGGCGCTGGAGCCGGCGCGGGCCAAGGCTACCTTCAATCGCGGGCTGGCGCTCGGCGATCTGGGCCGGGTCGGGGAGGCGCTCGGATGCTTCCGCGCCGCCCTGCGGATCGATCCCGGCTATGGGGCGGCGGCGCTGGCGGCGGGACGGCTGCTGGCCGGCGGGCCGGAGCCGCTGGCGGCGGGGTGCTGGCTGGTCCACGCGCTGTCCCTGGCGCCCGACAGCGCCGACGGCTGGGCGGCGGTGGGGCGCGCGCGGCTGGCGGTCGGGGAGGCCGACGGGGCGGTGACGGGCTACGGCCGGGCGGCGCGGCTGCGTCCGGACGACGGGGCGGCGCTGGGCAACCTCGCCATGGCGACCTTGCAGGCAAGCGGCGCCCTGCCGGAGTTTCCCCGCGCCGACCGCCCGGAGGCGAGTTGGGGCGAGCCGCTGGGCCGCGTCCTCGACCTGTTCCTGGCGGCGCTGGACCGCGGGGCGGGGGAGGTGGCGGAGGCCGCGCTGTTCCGCACCGCCGTGCTGACCATCCACCGCGGCATGCTGGACGACGCCCGGCTGGAGCGGATCGCTGAGCGGGCGCGGGACCGACTGCGGCGCGCGCCGGGGGATGGCGCGGCGGCGGCCTGCATCGCACACGGCCTCTACCGGCGGGGGCGCTTGGCGACCGCCTCGCGGCTTGTCCAGCGCTATCTGCGCGGCTGGTCGGAGGAGGCCATCCGCGCCGACCCGCAGGCGGCGAAATGGCGGCAGGTCGATGCGCGGCCGGTCTTCCTCGACGCGCTCGCCGCGTACCGGCCGCGCATCGCCGGGGCGGGGGAGCGGTCGATGCCGGTTCCTCCTGCTGCGGGTGGTGACGCGATCCTGCTGGTCAGCGTCGATTCCGGCTATTGGCGGCGCTTCGGCGGCTGGTTCCTGTCCCACGCCCAGAAGGACCCGGCGGGCAACCGCGTGCATGTCCATGTCGTCAATCCCGACGCGGAGGACCACGCCGACCTGGACCGCCGCTGCGCCGCCCAGCCGGGGCGGCTGTCCTGGTCGCTGGAGCGCATCGACCTGCCCGTCCACGCGCCGGGGGCGGAGACCACCTATTACGCCTGCGCGCGCTTCTTCGTGGCCCTCGACCTGCTGGAGCGGACCGGGGCGCCGGTCTTCATCACCGACATCGACGCCCGTTGCACGGCGCCGCTTCCGCCAGACCTGCGCGACGGGGCTGGCTGGGACCTGACCGTCATGCGCGACCGCCGCGCCCGAGGGCCGTTCGACGACATCATCGTCAGCTTCCTCGGCGTCGCGCCGACCGCGGCGGGGCGGGAGTTTCTCGGCCTCGTCGGCGCCTACATCGGCTGGTTCTTCGACCGCGGCGAGGCGGCCTGGACGCTCGACCAGGCGGCGCCCTACGCCGTCCTTCACGACTGGACGCGGCGCGGGCGGGTGCCACGGCTGCGGGAGTACGAATTCCTGCGCCTGCCCTGGTTCGATTTTCCGGTGAAGGGGGAGGGGTGACGGGACGCTACGCTGCCTGGACGCTGTTGTCCTTGCGCCGGGACAACTGCAACTGGCCGTCCAGGCACTTCACGTAGGTGGTCTTGCCGGCCTTCAGATTGTCGCAGACGGTGACCAGCGCGCGCGGGATCGCCGCAAACTCCTTCGAGCCGCGCGACTGCGTGTTGTAGGCGGTAAGGTGCTGGCGCAGCCCCTCCTTCGACACCGGCTTTCCGTCGTTCCCGATCATGGTCGTCCCCGCGTGTGTGGTCCTTAAGGGACAAGGCTACGCGGGGACGGTGCCGGACTCAACGCTCCGGACTCAACGTCCGCTGCCGTCCGGGGGCTGGTCCCCCGGTTTTCCCCCGTCGCCGGTCCAGTCGTCGGTGATGAAGCGCTGCGCGTCGCTGATCTTCTCCACCTCGTCGCGGCTCGGCGGCTTGGGCACGCGCGACTGGCCGTTCTCGCGGTCCTGGTCCATGGGTCCTCCATCGCTTTGACAGTGATGTGGACGGAAGGGTGGGATCGGCAAGCCCGTTGCGGACCGGGGTACGGCCTTCGCGTTTGGTCGCAGGGGACCGCTATGACCGCCGCCCGCTTGACAGGCGAACCCGCGCCGCCGGATCATCCGGCCGTTAACCGCTAAGAATTCCAAAGAGAATTCGCCCCGTCCGGGGTCGTTCCGGGATCACGCAGGGAGTATGGGAACCATGAACACGCTCGCGCGCCGTCTGGCCGGTGCCGCCCTTCTGTCCGCCGGTCTTTCCTTCGGTCTCGCGGCCTCGCCGGTCCTGGCCGACACGCCGAAGGACACGCTGGTCATGGCCTGGCAGTTCGACGACATCGTGACGCTCGATCCCGGCGAGATATTCGAGCTGTCGGGGGCCGAGTACGGCGCCCAGGTCTACGACCGGCTGATCCGCTTCGACGTCAACGACGTCAGCAAGATCCACGGGCAGGTCGCGGAAAGCTGGACCGTCTCCGACGACGGCAAGACCTTCACCTTCACCATCCGCGACGGCATCAAGTTCCACTCCGGCAACCCGCTGACGGCGGAGGACGTGGCCTACTCGCTCCAGCGTGCCGTGAAGATGAACAAGGGGCCGGCCTTCATCCTGACCCAGTTCGGCCTGACGCCGGAAAACGTCGACCAGAAGGTCCGCGCGACCAACCCGCGCACCCTGGTGTTCGAGACGGACAAGACCTACGCCCCAACCTTCGTGCTCTACTGCCTGACCGCCGACGTTTCCGGCGTGGTCGACTCCAAGCTGGTCAAGAGCAAGGAGGTCAACGGCGACTTCGGCGCCGCCTTCCTGAAGGCCAACTCCGCCGGGTCCGGCCCCTTCGTCCTGCGCCAGTGGAAGGCCAGCGAGCTTCTGTCGCTGGAGGCCAACCCCAATTACTGGGGCGGTGCGCCGGCGGTGAAGCGCGTGCTGATCCGCCACATTGCGGAGCCGGCGACCCAGCGCCTGCTGCTGGAGAAGGGCGACGTCGACGTGGCCCGCAACCTGAAGCCGGAGCAGTTCGAGCCGCTGCGCGGCAACGACAAGATCCGCATCGTCCAGGCGCCCAAGGGCACGCTCTATTATTTCGGCCTGAACCAGAAGAACGAGGTCCTGGCCAAGCCCGACGTGCGCAAGGCCTTCAAGTACGCCGTGGATTACGACGGCATGGCGAAGACCATCATGAACGGGCTGGGCACCGTCCATCAGGCCTTCCTGCCCAAGGGCTTCCTCGGCGCGCTGGAGGAGAACCCGTACACGTACGATCCGGCCAAGGCGAAGGAGCTGCTGAAACAGGCCGGCTATCCGGACGGCATCACGGTGACCATGGACGTCCGCAACACCTCGCCCAGCATGGACATGGCCCAGGCCATCCAGGGCAGTGCTTCGGCGGCGGGCATCAAGATCAACCTGCTGCCGGCGGATGGCAAGCAGGTGGTCACCAAGTACCGCGCCCGCAACCACGAGGCTCTGCTCTACCAGTGGGGCGCCGACTACCAGGACCCGAACACCAACGCCGACACCTTCGCCGCCAACCCGGACAACGCCGACGACGCGAAGGCCAAGCCGCTGTCCTGGCGCAACGCCTGGGACATCCCCGAGCTGACCAAGAAGACCGCCGCCGCGGTCGAGGAGCGCGACACCGCCAAGCGCGCCGCGATGTATCAGGAGTTGCAGCGCGAGGTGCTGGAGACCTCGCCCTTCGTCATCATGTTCCAGCAGACCGAGGTGATCGCGGAGCGCAGCAACGTCGAAGGGCTGGTCTGGGGGCCGAGCTTCGACAGCAATTACTACTGGAAGGTCAGCAAGAAGTAAGGCGGGCTTTACCCTTCCCGCACTTCATCCCCTCTCCCCTCCGGGGAGAGGGTTTTGTTTTCGAACTCAGGTGAAACTTGGCCGCTATCTTGAAACGACCGGGGATGCCGGGGCGGCGTCATGCGATTCGCGGGGCGGGGTTGCTCGTCTCGGTGGCGTTGACCGTCCTCGGCCTCCTGCTCGTCACCTTCCTGATCGGGCGCGTGGTGCCCATCGACCCGGTGATCTCCGTGGTCGGCGACCGCGTGTCCGCCGACACCTATGCCCGCGTCCGGCAGGAGTTGGGGCTGGACCTGCCGCTGTGGCAGCAGTTCCTGCGCTATGTCGGCGACGTGCTGCAGGGCGATTTCGGCACCTCGGTGCTGACCTCCCGTCCGGTGCTGGAGGACATCCTGCGCGTCTTCCCGGCGACGCTGGAACTGGCGACCGCCGCACTGGTCGTCGGCGTTCTGCTGGGCATCCCGGCGGGGGTGATGGCCGCCGTCCATCGCGGGCGCTGGCCGGACCATCTGATCCGGGTGATCGGGCTGATCGGCCATTCCATCCCGATCTTCTGGCTGGGGCTGATGGCGCTGCTGGTCTTCTACGCGCGGCTCGATTGGGCGCCGGGGCCGGGGCGGGTGGACGTCTTCTACGAGGGGCTGGTCGATCCGGTGACCGGCATCATCACGGTGGACGCCCTGCTGGCCGGCGAGACCGACGTGTTCTGGAGCGCGCTGCACCATCTGGTGCTGCCGGCGGGCATCCTCGGCCTCTACAGCGTGGCCTACATCGCGCGCATGACGCGCAGCTTCATGCTGGACCAGCTTCGCCAGGAATACATCACGACGGCCCGCGTCAAGGGCATGTCGGAGGCGCGGGTGATCTGGCGCCACGCGCTGGGCAACATCGCGGTGCCGCTGACCACGGTGGTGGCGCTGTCCTACGCCTCGCTGCTGGAAGGGTCGGTGCTGACGGAGACGGTGTTCGCCTGGCCGGGGCTGGGGCTCTACATCACCAACTCGCTGCTGTCGGCGGACATGAACGCGGTGCTGGGCGGGACGCTGGTGGTGGGGACGGTCTTCATCGGCCTGAACCTGCTGTCCGACCTGCTGTACCGCCTGTTGGACCCCCGTGCGCGATGAGAGGGGCACGATGATGCACGTTACCGAAAACGGGCTGCGGGCGTGGTTGACGGCGGAGACGCCGCAGTCCCGCGGGCAGGCGCGGCTGGGCCGGGTCTATCTGGGCTGGCTGGCCTTCGCGCGCAACCGGCTGGCCATGATCGGGCTTGGCATCGTGCTGCTGCTGGTGCTGATGGCGGCGCTGGCCCCGCTGCTCGCGCCCTACGACCCCTACATGCAGGACCTGTCGCAGCGTCTGCTGCCGCCCAGCGCGGCGCACTGGCTGGGCACCGACGCCTTCGGCCGGGACATCCTGACGCGCATCCTCTATGGCTCCCGCCTGACGCTGATGATCGTGGCGCTGGTCGCGGTGACGGCGCCGGTGGCCGGGCTGCTGATCGGGACGGTGGCGGGCTATCTCGGCGGCTGGGTGGACGCGGTGCTGATGCGCGTCACCGACATCTTCCTGGCCTTTCCAAAGCTGATCCTGGCGCTGGCCTTCGTCTCGGCGCTGGGGCCGGGCATCGAGAACGCCATCATCGCCATCGCGATCACCAGCTGGCCGCCCTACGCCCGCATCGCGCGGGCCGAGACGATCACCATCCGCAAGAGCGACTTCATCAGCGCCGCAAGGCTCCAGGGCGCCTCGACGCCGCGGATCATCCTCGGTCATGTGGTGCCGCTCTGCTCCTCCTCGCTGATCGTGCGGGTGACGCTGGACATGGCGGGGATCATCCTGACGGCGGCGGGGCTGGGCTTCCTCGGCCTCGGCGCGCAGCCGCCCGCCCCGGAATGGGGCGCGATGATCGCCACCGGGCGGCAGTATGTGCTGGAGCAATGGTGGGTCGCCACCATGCCCGGCATCGCCATCTTCGTGGTCAGCCTGGGCTTCAACCTGCTGGGCGACGGCCTGCGCGACGTTCTGGACCCGAAAGGCCAATGAGCCAACCGCCGATGAGCGACAAACCTCTGCTGGAGGTCGAGAACCTCCGCATCTCCTTCCCCACCCGGACCGGCGTGACGCAGGCGGTGCGCGGCGTCTCCTTCACCGTCGGGCGGGAAAAGCTGGGCATCGTCGGCGAGTCCGGCTCCGGCAAGTCGATGACCGGGCGGGCCATCCTGCGGCTGGTCCCGCCACCCGGAATCGTCACCGCCGACCGGCTGAGCTTCCAGGGCGAGGACCTGCTGACCTTGCCGGAGAAGCGGCTGCGCGGCATCCGCGGGCGGCGCATCTCCATGGTCATGCAGGACCCGAAATTCTCGCTGAACCCGGTGATGACCATCGGCGCCCAGATCGCCGAGGCCTACCGCGTCCATTCCAGCGCCGACAAAGCGGAGGCGAAGCGGCGGGCGCTGGAGATGCTGGAGGCCGTGCGCATCCGCAACCCGGAGCGCGTCTACGGCCTCTACCCGCACGAGGTGTCGGGCGGCATGGGCCAGCGCATCATGATCGCCATGATGCTGATCCCCAACCCCGACCTGCTGATCGCCGACGAGCCGACCTCGGCGCTCGACGTCACGGTGCAGATGCAGGTGCTGGCGATCATGGACGAGCTGTGCTCCAGCCGCGGCATGGGGATGATCTTCGTCAGCCACGATCTGAACCTCGTAGCGTCCTTTTGCGACCGCATCCTGATCATGTACGCCGGCCGGGTGGTCGAGACCTGCCGCGCGTCGGAGCTGCACGCGGCGAAGCACCCCTACACGCGCGGCCTGCTCGACAGCCTGCCGCGCCTGGACGACACGCGGGCGGAGCTGCCGGTGCTGGCGCGCGACCCGTCCTGGCTGGAGGGCTGAAGGCATGATCGACGTCAGGGATCTGCGCGTCACCTTCGGCCATGGCGCCGACGCGGTTGCCGCCGTTCAGGGGGTGTCCTTCACCGTGCGGGAGGGCGAGAGCTTCGGGCTGGTCGGCGAGTCGGGCTCGGGCAAGTCCACGGTGCTGCGCGCCGTCGTCGGGCTGAACCACGACTGGACCGGTTCCATCGCCGTGGCGGGCGCGGCGCAAAGCCGCCGCCGTGAGAAGGGCTTCTTCAAGTCCTGCCAGATGGTCTTCCAGGACCCCTACGGCTCCCTGCACCCGCGCCACACCATCGACCGCATCCTGGCCGAGCCCATCGCCATCCACGGGCTGCGCGACGCCGACGCGCGGATCGACCGGGTGCTGCGCGACGTCGGGCTGGGTCCGCAGTTCCGCTTCCGCTACCCGCACCAGCTCTCCGGCGGGCAGCGCCAGCGCGTCGCCATCGCCCGCGCGCTGGTGCTGGAGCCGCGGGTGCTGCTGCTGGACGAGCCGACTTCGGCGCTCGACGTGTCGGTGCAGGCGGAAATCCTCAACCTGCTGAAGCGGCTGCGGGCGGAGCACGCGCTGACCTACGTGCTGGTCAGCCACAATCTGGCGGTGGTCGCCACCATGTGCGACCGGCTGGCGGTGATGAACCGCGGCCGCATCGTCGAGGAGATGAACGTGGACTCGCTGCGCCGAGGGGCCGCGCGGGAGGACTACACGCGCCAGCTCCTGCGCGCTAGCCAGGGCTACGACCGCGCAGCGGCGGACAGCTTCAAGGACTTCGCGTAGCGGGGCGGCCAGCCAGGGCGTCGGCCTGGGCCTGGAGCTTGGCCAACAGGCCGTCGAGCTGCCCCATCTCCTCCTCCGTCAGGGCGCCGGTCAGCTCCCGCTCGTAGGCCAGCGCGAGGGGGACGATCTCCGTGTAGATCGCCAACGCCTTGGGCGTCAGGGTCAGCTGCGCCTTGCGGCGGTCGGTGGCGCCCGATTCGCGCAGGATCAGCGCCGAATCGAGCATCCGGCTGATCGCCCGGCTGACCTGCACCTTGTCCATGGCGGTGCGCTGGGCGATCTCCCCCGCGCTCAGCGTCTCGCCGCCGCCCAGCACGGCGATGACCCGCCATTCCGGGATGGTGATGCCGAATCGCTTCTCGTACAGCTTCGCCACCGTGTGGCTGACCGTGTTGGACAGCACCGACAGCCGGTAGGGCAGGAAGCGGGTCAGATGCAGCACCGGCGCGGCGGGATCGGCGCCGGAACGCTTGCGGCGGGGGGAGGCCATGGGGTGTCGCGCCTTATCGGAATGCGGGAACCGGGTGCCGGTTTCTCCATCCTGCCCCGGAAATTGGCGGACGCAACCGTTTCAGATAAAAATTTCCAAACCGCGGAGATTTCCCGACCGGCTCAGCGGTTGACGATCAGCGCCACCCCTAGCACCGCGACGATGGCGCCCGCCCAGGCTCCGGCCCCCGGACGCTGGCGGGTCCAGACCCACAGCATCGGCAGGATCAGCACCGGGCTGGTGGCCGACAGAGTGGCGACCACGCCGGCGTTGCCGTGGGCCAGCCCGATCAGCAACAGCGTCATCCCCAGCCCGAGGCCGATGAAGCCGTTCACCACCACCTGGGCGAAGATGCGCGGCGTCAGGCCGGGGCCGAAGCCGAAGCGCTGGCCGGGCAGCAGCCCGCCGGCGAACAGCAGCAGCCCCGACATGCCGACGCGCACCGCCGCCGCTGCGATGGGGTCGGCGCCCGCCGCCATCACCGGCCGGGCGATGACCGAACCGGCGGCCTGGCAGACGGCGGCGATCAGGCAGGCGCCGACGCCGACCAGCAGGCGCCCCCGCACCGACTCCCAGTCATGGGGAACGGTGCCCGTGCCGTTCGGGACCGGGCTGGCGCGGAAGAAGATCGCCAGCATCACCCCGGCGGTGACCAGCGCGATGCCGACCGCCGTCCACGGTCCCAGCGCCTCTCCCAGCACGCCCCAGGCGAGCAGCGCGGTGATCGGCGCGTTGGTGGCGTAGATGACCGAGTTGCGGCGCGGGCCGATGCGCCCCAGCGCCCAGAACAGCGCGGTGTCGCCCATCACGATGCCGACCGCGCCGGACAGCGCCAGGATCGCCGCACCCTGCAGGTCGAGAGTCTGCCAGCCGCCGAGCAGCGTCGCGGCCAGCGCCGTGCCGACGAAGACGATGCTCATGCGCAGGCGGTTGAAGGCGACCGAGCCGATGGCCCGCACCGGGCCGATGGCGATCAGCCCGCTGGCCGCCCAGCAGAGCGCAGCCCCCAGGGCGGCGAGGTTGGCGGTCAGCATGATGGGAGCTTCGGAAGGGCAGGGCGGGGCGCAAAATGGGGCATTGTGCCCGCACCCTATCCGGAACCCCGCCGGGGCGGTAGTGCGACGGTGGCATGGCGGGGGTGTGGGGAGGTCGTCGCGTCGGGCCCCCCACTAACCTTCCCTCACACCTCGATCAGCGCGTAGGGCCTCCCCGACTCCTTCTCGATGGTCTGGGCGACGTTGTAGACCGGCGTGCCGCGCAGGGTCCGGCCGGCGTAGCTTCCGTGGTGGGCGTGGCCGTGGACGACCGCCTGGACGTGGAAGCGGTCGATGGTTTCCGCCAGACGGGAGGAGCCGAGGAAGGGATAGATCTCGGTCGGCTCGCCGCGCACCGTCTCGGCGATCGGGGCGTAGTGCAGGACGACCATCGTCCGCTCCGTCTCCAGCTGGCGCAGCGCGCTTTCCAGCCGCATCGCCTCGTTCAGCGACTCCTGCACGAACTGCTTGATCGCCGGTTCGCCGAAGGCGTCGAGCATGCGGTTCTCGAACCCGCCGCCGAAGCCCTTCACCCCGGCGAAGCCGACACCGCGGATCTCCACCGGGTTGCCGTCGAGGAAGCGGACGCCCGCCTGCTCCAGGATGCGCTGAAGCTCCTCGACATGGCCGCATTCGTGGTCGTGATTGCCCAGCACGGCGACCACCGGGATGCCGATGGCGCGCAGGTCCTCGGCCAGCACCTCGGCCTCGCGCGGCTTGCCGTGGTTGGTCAGGTCGCCGGCCAGCGCCAGAACGTCCGCCCGGTCGGCGATCTCCTGGAACAGCTCGCGGTAGGGATGGGAGGAGGTTTCCCCCACATGGATGTCGCCGATGGCGGCGACCTTCAGGGTTGCATCAGCCATGCTTCGTTTCCTCGCCGACGACGTCGGCGAACCCCCAGTCCGTGACGTCGATCCGATAATCCTCGCGCGAGAACAGCCGCCCCCGGCAGATGCGGGTCTGCGGCACCGGCAGCTTCGCGCGCTCGTTCAGCCGGTCCAGAAGCTCCTGCAACAGCCAGGCGGGGATGTGGTCGCGCTCCGTCGGGTAGATGAAGCGGAAGTTCAGGACGTGCATCAGCAGCACCTCCCAATACTGCTCCATGTGGCCGAGCAGCCGTTTCCAGTCGATGTGGGCGTGCTGCTTCAGGATCATGTGGACGACGTCGGGACCGTCGTACTTGTGCCGCATCTGCACGAAGGCCTTGGAGAAGACCATTTCCGTCGGCGGGATGAGCTGCACGTCGGCGCCGCAGACCAGCGCGCGGTGATCCTCCTCGAACCAGCGGTCATTGACCGGGTTGATGGCGGCGGCGGAGTTGAAGATCACGTCGAAGAACAGGTCGCCGTGCAGGACCTTGCCGATCCAGCGCTCATCCTCGATCTCCGTCGCGAAGCCGCGGTCCTGGAAATGCGCGAGGATGCGCGGGAAGTCGCCGCCCCGGCAGAAGATGTCGATGTCCTTGGTCGGCCGGGTGATCCCGGTGTAGGCGCTGAGCGCGTAGGTGCCGCCCAGCAGGAAGGGTATGCCGGACTCCTTCAGGACCTTGAGACTCTCCGTGTAGAAGGCTTCGGCCTCGGCCGAGACATCGGCACGGCCTTCGCGCCCCCGGCCTTCACAGTTGCCGTCCATCGCACCCCCTCTCCCCCGCCGTTGTCCGTTGCGCCTTCAACAGGAGGAGCGGGCGAAACGGCACCACCGAATGGTGTCCATGGCGGGAAAAAGCAGGTGGAACCGCCGCACCGCTACACCGGTTGAGGGTGGTATTGCTGATGGGGAGGCAACCGATGGCACGACATCCGATCCCACAGGGCCTTTTGCTCGCCGCCGGCCTCGTGCTGTGCGGCGCCGGTCCCGCTCTGGCGCAGGGAAGCTGCGCCGCGCTGGTCGACCGCTTCGCCGCCGAGAACAACCTGTCGGCCAGCCCGCCGCCGGTCGCGACGCCGCCGGGCAGCTCCGGCTCCACCGCGGGGGATGGGGCCTTGCCGAATGGCAGTTCCGGCACGACGCCGGACCAGCTCGCCCGCTCGGGCGGGGTGGTGGCGCCGCCGGCCTCGGGCGATCAGGCGGTGATCGAGCCGCCGCGCACCGGCGCCCCCATGCCGACCGCTCCGGCGGTGCGGCCCGACGCCGCGCCGAACAGCGGCTCGTCGATGGAGAGCGGGTCGATGGGGCAGGCGGCGCGCAACGCCCAGATCGAATCGCTGGTGACCGCCGCGCGCTCCGCCGCGAAGGACGGCAACGAGCAGCTTTGCATGGACTCCCTGGACAAGGCGCGCGGCCTGACCCGCGCCGCGCCGGGTGCTACGGGTGGCACGATGGGCGGGGGCGGCTGATGGCGACAATGCGGATGATGGCCGAACTGATGGCCGCCGACCTGAGCGTTGCGGGTCCCCTTCCTCCTTCCCCGCCAACCCCCGACATGCCGGTGCCGCCGCCCGGCATGCCGGACATGCCCGGCGACCCGTCGCGGCCACCGATCAAGGAGCCGCCGGACGCCATTCCGGTCCCGCCGGAGGAGCCGCCGCCCAACCCCGAGCGGCTGGCCTGAAACCGCTCACCGGGGAGAAAAATGGCACCAGGGCCGCGGGCGCGCAAAACGGCGCGCCTGCGGTCTTGTGATTCGCGCGGGGAAAGGCGATGTGTTCTGTCGGGCACCGGAGGCCGGTGCCGAGTCGCCTTTTGGAGTTCAGTGGGTCTCATGCACCGTCAACCCCCGCGCCAGCACGTCTACCGCCAGCCCGTCGTCCTCGGCACCCAGGTTCAGGCCACCGTCAAGTGGTACGATCCGACCCGCGGCTTCGGCTTCGTCAAGTTCGAGGACGGGTCGCCCGACGCCCTGATCCCCGCCGCCATCGTCGGCACCGCCGGTCACGAGTCCCTGCCGGACGGCGCCACCGTCGTGGTGGACATCGTCGAGGGGCGCAAGGGCAACCAGGTCTCCGCCCTGCATTCGGTCGACACCTCCACCGCCTGTCTCTTATACACATCTCCGAGCCCACGAGACTATAACAGCTATCGCGTATGCCGTC
>NZ_JAUQTX010000155.1:0-16424 GCF_059803775.1 Azospirillum sp. UFLA03-27
GGGTTTTAGGGAGGGGGCAAGCGTCGCCCCACCCGCAAGCTACGTCCCCGTCCCGCGCACCGGCGCGAAAGGCAAGCCCGCCTGATCCAGCGCGCGGTCGATCACCTCGTCCGACGCGCCGTCGAACAGCTGCAACAGCAACTCGTCCACCACCCACTCGTTCGTCGGGGTCAGGGCGGCGAACAGGTCGGCCATGACCTCCGCCTGGTAATCGTCGCGACGGTTGTCGCTGCCCTCGTAGCCCATGCGCTTGGCGGTGGCGATCGCCACCTGGAAGGGCGGCACCAGGACCGGCGCGACCGACGCCTTCTTCAGCACCGCCCGCAGCCCGAGCGCTCCGTCGTCCCAGGCCAGCTTGCGGGCGTTCTCCGCCGGAATGCCGGCCTTCGCCCCCAGCCCCGCCGCGAACAGCGCCACGTCGCCCGCGCACAGCACACGGAACAGCAGCGCCGCGGTGAAGCGCCCGTTGGCGTGCAGCCAGCGGGCCACCGCCTCCACATCCTCTTCGCCGCGCAGCGCCGGGCGCAGCAGCCGCAGCGTCGCCGACTCGCGCCCGCGGCTGGCCAGCCGGTCGACCAGATCCTTGGACAGGCCGTGTGTGTGGGCCAGCGTGGCGCGCATCGCGTCGGACACGAAGGCGACCAGCCGCTCCACCACGGCCAGCGGCAGGCCGGGGCGGGTCGCTGCGGCCTCGCTGACCATGCGCACCCGGCCGAAGCGGTCCAAGGCCCGATGCAGCGCCGGTTCCGCCAGTTCCGCGCCGGGGTTGCGCAGCAGGGCGGTCACCACCGCGACGTTGCCGGTCTCGACGACGGTCCCGGCCACCCGCGCCGACACGGTGTGGCGGTTGGCAATGGCCATGTGCTTGCCGGCGTCGGGGTCGGCCAGCACGTCGAGCAGCAACTCGTCGCTGAGGCTTCCGGCGTCGCGCAGGATCGGGAAGGCCACGCGGGCCACGTCCTTCACCAGCCGCTCGGCCAGCTCCGCGGTCAGCATGGCGTTGTTGCGGATCTGCCAGGCCACCGCCTCGCGCACCGCCACCTGGGCGTCGGCGGCGAAGCAGTGCATGACCTCCAGTGCCAGCGACCGTTCGGCGTCGGTCAGCCCGCCTTTCTCCAGATCGCCGGCCAGCTTCTGCATCGTGTCGATGCGGGCCTCCGCCGACGAGGATTCGAGCAGACGCTCGACGTCGCGGATGGACAGGGATGAGTCGCTCATGTGCGGATGCCTGCGGATGAAAGATGCGAAAGGCGGTTCAATCGAGCCACTCAATCGAGGCCCTGGCCGGCGTAGCGGACCATGTCGCCCCAGATGCGATCGAGCCGGCGCAGCGTGCGGTAGGCGGCCTTCAGGTCGGCCGCCTCCGCCTCGTTGCGGACCAGCGCGGTGGCCTGCACCTGCTCCAGCGTGAACAGCTCGTCGCGCAGCGTCCGTCCCTTGTCGGTCAGGCGCAGGCGGGCCGTGCGGCGGTCGCGCTGGCTGGCGCCGCGGTCGATGTAGCCGGCCTCCACCAGGATCTTCAGGCTGTAGGAGGCGTTGGACCCCAGATAATAGCCGCGCTCCATCAGGTCGCGGACCGACGGCTCGTCGTCGCCGATCAGCATGACCATCAGCGCCTGAACCGGCCCGATGTCGTCGATCCCCTGCCGCAACAGGCCGGCCCGCACGACGTCGAGGAATCGGCGGTGCATCCGCTCGATCAGCCGGGCGAGCCCGTGATACTCGGCCAGTTCCGCCGCATCGATGGCGTCCGGTTTGGCTTCGGCCGGCTTGGATTCGGCGCCCGCCCGGCGCTGCGTGCTCATCCCTCGTCTCTCCGTCACTCGGCGGCCTGCGCCACGGCCGGGCCGCGGTAGCCGCCCGGATGGCGGCGGCGCCATTCCCACGCGCTGCCGATGATGCTGTCCAGATCGGGGAAGCGCGGGGTCCAGCCCAGTTCCCCCCGGATGCGCTCCGACGAGGCGATCAGCACCGCCGGATCGCCGGCGCGGCGCGGCCCGACCTTCACCGGGACCGTCAGGCCGGTAACCCGCTCCGTCGCCTCGATCACCTCGCGGACGCTGTAGCCCGTGCCGTTGCCCAGGTTGAAGTGGACGCTCCGCGTCTCCAGCGCCGGCAGCACCCGCAGATGCGCGTCGGCGAGGTCGCAGACATGGATGTAGTCGCGCACGCAGGTGCCGTCCGGCGTCGGGTAGTCGTTGCCAAAAATCTCGATGTGCGAGCGCCGGCCGCTGGCCGCGTCGAGCACCAGCGGGATCAGGTGGGTTTCCGGGTGATGATCCTCGCCAATGATACCGTTCGGATGCGCGCCGGCGGCGTTGAAGTAGCGCAGGCAGGCGGAGCGCAGGCCGTGGCAGCGGTCCGCCCAGTGCAGCGCACGCTCGATGAA
The DNA here is from genome assembly GCF_059803775.1 of Azospirillum sp. UFLA03-27. Lineage (NCBI taxonomy): Bacteria > Pseudomonadati > Pseudomonadota > Alphaproteobacteria > Rhodospirillales > Azospirillaceae > Azospirillum > Azospirillum sp. UFLA03-27. Next base: position 2,390 of record NZ_JAUQTX010000155.1, read on the forward strand.
GAACTTGGATTCGCCGTATGGGCTGCCGGGGTCGATGGTGGTCTCCTCGTCGATCGGCTGGCGCTCCGGCGTGCCGAACAGGTTGGCGGTCGAGGAGAAGACCATCTTGCGCACGCCGGCCGTGGTCGCCGTGCGGATCAGGTTCAGCGAGTTGACAGTATTGCCGTGCAGATAGAGATGCGGGTCGCGCATCGATTCACCGACCAGCGACAGGGCGGCGAAATGGAACACCGCGTCGAAGCGCCATTCGGCGAAGACGCGGGTCAGCGCGTCCATGTCGGCAAGGTCGGCCTCCACGAAGGCGGCGTCGGACGGCACGGCGGCGCGGTGGCCCTGGCGCAGGTTGTCGAGCACGACGACCCGGAAGCCGCGGTCGAGCAGTTCGGCCACACAGTGACTGCCGACATAGCCGGCACCGCCGGTCACGAGTACGGTCTGGGGCGTGTTCATCGTAAATATTCCTTGGATTTGAGAAATATTCGTCAGTCCAGGCACCCGCCGGCATCAAAGGATCGTACATCCCCCGGTGGCAAGTGCAAGAGTTCCGCGATGCACCATGCCGTCAATTCAGACGGAAGGCCAGTTGACGAAAAAGAGACATGGGCGCCGCGCAAGGCGTGGCGTGTGATCGGAAAAATGTTTTGGAACAACATTTTACAGCGCTGCAAATACCCCTTTCGATCGTTGTCGGACGGGGTAAGGGCTCAAAGTTGTCACACGCCGCAGCGCAGCGTCGGACGTAAGCGGAAATGACGCGGGACCAGTCTTCCCGCAATGGGCGGCCTTTGTCCGGACTTCGTCTCAAAAGGAGTTCATGCGACGCGGCCGCATCTCAACACTTCGTTAACCATGAAACCCTTTGCATGACCGGCTTCATGGCCCGCCCCAAAACCTGAGAACGCGGGACTCCGGAACGCGGGACACAAGAAAAGGAATCGGCATGAGCGGTACGGATCGGACCCTGCTGACCCAAGCCTACCGGAAGATTGGACGCGGCCTGCTGCTGGCTGGCGCCCTCACTTTCTTCGTCAACATCCTGATGCTGGTGGTGCCGCTCTACACGATGCAGGTCTACGACCGCGTGATGAGCAGCCGCAGCCTGGAGACGTTGACCATGCTCGCGGTGATCTCCGTGGGCGGGTTGGTGCTGTACGGCGTGCTGGACTTCATCCGGGCGCGCGCCTTCCTGGTCTGTGGGGCGGTGATCGCGCACCGCTTCAACGTGCCGGCGCTGCAGGCGGCCATCGTGGACGCGCTGGGCGGCGGGACGCGCAACGCCGGCCAGACGATGCGCGACCTGAACGACCTGCGGAACTTCATGACCAGCAACGCCGTGGTGGTGCCGCTGGACCTGCTGTGGACGCCGATCTTCCTGGTCATCCTGTTCATCCTGCACCCGATCTACGGCTGGATCGCGGTGGGGTCGGCGCTGCTGCTGCTGACCATGAACGCGCTGACCGACGCGCTGACCCGCCGCCCCATCGCCGAGGCGAACGAGGCGTCGGCCAAGGTGTTCGCCGATGTCGCCAGCACCGTCCGCCACGCCGAGGCCATCGAGGCCATGGGCATGCTGCCGCCGCTGGCCCGGCGCTGGCAGATGGCGCAGATCGGCTCCGCCTCGCTGATCGACCGCGGCGTTGTGCTGTCGCGCAGCATGGCCTCGGCCTCCCGCTCGCTGCGGCTGATCCTGCAGATCGCCACGATTTCCGCGGGCGCAGCGCTGGTCATCCGGAACGAGGCGTCGCCGGGCAGCATGATCGCCACCGGCATCATCATGGCCCGCCTCCTCCAGCCCTTCGAGCATCTGGTGGAGAACTGGCGGCAGTGGGTCGTCGCCCAGACCGCCCACAAGCGCATCCGCGAGCTTCTGAACGGCGAGGGCGCGCGGCGCAGCACCATGCCGCTGCCCCGCCCCGACGGGCGCCTGACCGTCGACCGCGTCAGCCATGTGCCGAAGGGCCTGCAGCGCCCGGTGCTGCGCGGCGTCTCCTTCGCGCTGGAGCCTGGGGAGGTGCTGGGGATCATCGGCCCGTCGGGCGCCGGCAAATCGACCCTCGCCCGCCTGCTGGTCGGCATCTGGGAGCCCACCGCCGGGGGCATCTACCTGGACGGCACCAGCACCTTCCTGTGGGAGCGCGAGAGCTTCGGCCAGTATGTCGGCTACGTCCCTCAGTCGGTGGCGCTGCTCGACGGCACCATCGGCGAGAACATTTCCCGCATGGCCCAGGCCGACCCGGCGGAGATCGTGCGCGCCGCCCGGCTGGCCGGAGTCCACGACATGATCGGGCGCCTGCCCTTCGGCTACGACACGCCGGTCGGCGAGAACGCCTTCGCCCTGTCCGGCGGCCAGCGGCAGCGCATCGCGCTGGCCCGCGCGCTGTTCGGCAAGCCCCGCCTGATCGTGCTGGACGAGCCCAACTCCAACCTCGACCACGAGGGCGAACAGGCGCTGCTGACCGCGATCAACCACGCGCGGCGCGACGGCGCCACCATCGTGATGGTCGCCCACCGCCCCTCCATCGTGTCGGTCGCCGACAAGCTGCTCGTCCTCAAGGACGGCATGGTCGAGCATTTCGGTGAACGCACCGACGTGCTGAAGATGGTCCAGCCCGGCGGCGCCGTGAAGGTGGCCCGGCTGGTCCGGACGGGAGAATCCGCATGACCGACACGACGCTTTCCCAGCCGGCGAACGCGCCAGCCTCCCTCACCCCCGCTTGGGCGCCGGTCATCGACGTGACGCCGCACGAACCGACGCTGCGCGGCACCGCGCTGGCGGGGGCGCTGGCCGTCGCCGTCGGCTTCGGCGGCTTCTTCGGATGGGCCTTCACCGCCAGCCTGGACAGCGCGGCCATCGCCCCTGGCACCATCATGGTGGAAAGCCACCGCAAGACCGTCTCCCACCTGGAGGGCGGCATCCTCAGCGAACTGCTGGTCAAGGACGGCGACATGGTCACGGCCGGGCAGGTCCTGCTGCGGCTCGACACCACGCAGAGCGGCGCGGTGGTCGCCCAGCTTCATGGGCAGTATTGGACCTCGCTGGCCCGGCTGGCCCGGCTGCGCGCCGAGCAGACCGACGCAAAGGCCCCGGTCTACGCCGACGAGCTGGTGGCCGCCGCCAAGACCAGCTCCGTCGCCGCCGAAGCGCTCGCCGCCGAACAGCGCCTGTTCGAATCGCGGCGCGACGCCTATCAGGGACAGATCTCCATCCAGCGCAAGCGCATCGGCCAGCTCCGCGACGAGCTGGTGGCGCTCGATTCGCAGCGCGTGGCCGCCAACGACCGGCTGCGCTACACCCAGGACGAGCTGCGGATCGTCGAGACGCTGCTCGCCAAGGGCTACGAGCGCAAGCCTCGCATGCTGGAGCTTCAGCGCAATGTCGCCGACACCAAGGGCCGGCTGGGCGAGATCCAGGCCGACAAGTCGAAGGCCGAGCAAGGCATCGCTGCGGCGGAGCTTGAGATCATCAACCTCGGCAACACCCGCCGGTCTGAGGTCGGGAACGAGCTTCAAACCGTCCAAGCCACCGTCTCCGACCTGTCGGAGCGGCTGCGCAGCGCCGGCGACGTGCTGAAGCGCCAGGAACTCGTCTCCCCCCAGGCGGGCCGGGTCACCAACCTGCGCTTCTACACGCCGGGCGGCGTCATCCCGGCGGGCCAGGGCATCCTCGACATCGTTCCGCAGGACGACGGGCTGATCGTCGAGGCCCGCGTCGCCCCCGCCGACGTGCAGAACATCGACGTGGGCGGCAGCGCCATGGTGCGGCTGGTCGGCTACCGCCAGCGGCTGGTTCCGCCGGTGCAGGGGAAGGTCCTCACCCTCTCCGCCGATCAGCTCGAGGACGAGCGCACCGGGCAGGCCTATTTCCTCGCCCGGATCAGCCTCGACGCCGCGGCGCTGAAGGCCCTGCCGAACGTGGACCTGCACCCCGGCATGCCGACCGAGGTGATGATCCATGGGCACACCCGCAAGGCCATCGAGTATTTCCTGACGCCGCTGACCGACGGCATGAACCGCGCCTTCCGCGAGAACTGACCTCGCCGCCGCACCGGATCATTTCGCACGCTCCCCTGTTGCCCAGCAGGCAGGAAAAGGAGCGTGCGAGCATGACCACACAGTGGGACCGGAACACCCTGAAGCGCGTCGCCGACGCCATCGGCGACGTCCATCTCTACGACAAGCACCACACCGGCGAGTTCATCGCCATGCGCCTGCGCGATTCGCTGGCCGACAGCCCCGGCTATGACCGGGCGGCGGTCGACGACAAGCTGATGCAGCTGGCGCGGGTCGCGCTGGACGCCGCGGAGGCCGGAAAAGCCTGATCCGACACAGGCGCAAGATAAAAATCTTCGTCCCTTCGAAGGCGTTGCCCACAGCCATCCGGCGGCTTTCGGCCCGACATCGGTGCGTCGCCGGAACGGCTCGGGCCTCGGGCAATGCCCGTTCGGGTCGTCGAGTGGAGCGCCTTTCGAGCGCCGCGCGCTCCCAAGCGGACCACACCGCTCCGCCCCCGCTTTCAAATTTCGGCTTTTAAAATCGCTTGTCCTTCTCGCCGGATTTTTAAAAATCCGGGATTTTTAATGCGATGCAGCGTCGGCGGCATCTCCGAAGTGCAATGATCAATGGCATAATCCTAAGCCAAGCGCATAGGACTTAAGGGTCAACTCAAGACATTTTGTCGAATTTCAGCAAAAACTCTCTCCTGGCGTCTTTAAAAGTATTACGGGCGAACAATTCTGATTCTTTTGCTAATTATGAGCCTTTGTCTTTGAAGGAGGCCGTAAAAACGCCGATCTGCCGCGACGTACAAAATTAGATGTTTAGATTTTCGAAGGGATTTGAAGCCAAGGTGACAGCAATGACGTAATGAACGTTGATGATTATTGTGTTTTGACTCTACGAACTCAAGATTTGCCTGGGCTTGACCTTAGTTTTGTCACAGCCCTGCCGAACGGTATTTGGGTAAAGGCTTAGGGGTACCTCGCCATTTCGGGGTAGGAAATCACCCACCCCACCGAATCCCATCGTTAAGGAGTATGATTCATGGCCACCCTTCCTGGCGGCAACTATGACGACATCATCACCGGCACCAACGGCAGCGACTTCATCAACGGCGGCAACGGTGACGACATCCTGATGGGTGGCAACGGCGCCGACACGATCCTGGGCGGCGACGGGCGCGACGCCCTGTTCGGCGGGAACGGTGACGACGTCCTGAGCGGCGGCAGCGGGGCCGACGTCCTCGACGGCGGCAACGGCAACGACACGCTGGATGGCGGGGACGGCGACGATTACCTGTCCGGCGGCAACGGCGACGACGTGCTGATCGGCGGCCGCGGCAACGACATCCTCGACGGCGGCAACGGCGATGACGTCCTGAACGGCGGCGACGGCGCCGACATTCTGAAGGGCGGCAACGGCGATGACGTCCTGACGGGCGGCGGCCACAACGATTACCTGGACGGCGGCGCCGGCAACGACATCCTGATGGGCGGCACCGGCGACGACATCCTGAAGGGTGGCGAGGGCGACGACTTCCTGTCCGGCGGCGACGGCAACGACATCCTGGACGGCGGTGCCGGCAACGACATCCTCGTCGGCGGCACCGGCAACGACATCTTCGTCTTCTCCGGCGGCGGCGGCCAGGACGTGGTTCTCGATTTCCGCGCGGGCGAGGACGTCCTGCAGATCGAGCGCAACATCAACGGTCTGGAGATCAACGACGCCTCCGATCTGGCGGCCCGCGTCACCGACATGGGCGGCAACGCCATGATCGATCTCGGCAACGGCGACAGCATCATGCTGAAGGGCGTTTCGGCCGACGAAGTTCACAACAACCCGAACGACTTCTTCGTCATTCACTAAAGCCGTAACCCACTCAGGTACCGGACCGGCGGCGTGCTGAATCCACGCCGCCGATGGGTCCGGCTAAGGAACGCATGACCGTGCTCGCCGTCCTGCCGGCCTCCGCCTCCATCGCGTCCGCCCAGCTCCATGCGCTCGGCGACGACTTCGTGCTCGCCTCGTGGGAGAGCGACGGACCGGAGCCTTCCGGCCGGGTCGTTCCCACCCTCGACGGCGAGGAGGTCCGGCCGCCCTACACCACCTTGTCCGTGCGGACGAGCTGGGGTGGGCAGCGGGTGCTGTCGATCCTGCGGGCGCCCCGGGTTTCCGGTGCGCCCGTCCGTTTCGTGGCCCAGAGCCGCGTCGTCGCGGAGGTTCTGGCCGAACCACAGGTTCCCGACCCCGACCCCGCCTTCCTGCTCGGCAGCCTCGACGCGCCCTCGCGGCTGCGCGTGGTCCGTTTCCTCTTCGATTTCGCGCGCTCCACCCCGGCGCTGCGCAGCGACGCCGGCTTCGCCGCGGTCTGCCGCCGCATGGTGCTGGAGCTGTCGCCCACCCCCTCCCCGATCATCGCCCGCGCCCTGGCGACCGACGAGCTTCTGCTCTGCGGCGGGTCGCTGTCGTCGGGCTTCGGCGAGGTGACGGGGGCGGTCATCATCACCGCCGGCGCTGTCGGCCCCTCCCCCTTTGACGTCTGCATCGGCTCCGCGCTGGACCGGCGCGGGCGCACGGCCATGTCGCTGCTGGTGGACAAGGCACTGTGCGCGCCGGGCAACCTGCTGGTGGTGCTGGGCCGCAACGGGCTGGCCTGCCGCGCCTTCTCGGCCGTGGCGCCCAACCTGCCGAGCCTGACCGAACGCCTGTCCACGCGCCGCGACACGCCGCTGGAGCTGCGTCAGTACATTCTGAACGCGCTTGCCCAACGCGGACGGTCGGATGCCACGGCGGCGGCGGCGGTGCGCGAACTCCAGGTGCTCGCCCCGCTGCCCAAGCGGCAGGTCGCCGACGCCAAGCGCTCCATCGGCGCCGCCCTCGACCTCGCCGTTCCGACCGGTGACGGCGGGCTGTTCCTGGCCGGCTGGGTGCACGACCCGCATGGCCTGTCCGGCGGCCTCACCGTGCACACGCCCTTCGGCGGCGAGCGCCGGCTGGAGGTGCTGGAGCACCGCTTCCCGCGCGAGGACGTGGCGAAGCTGTTCGGCACCGCCCCGTCCACCGACCGCAGCGGCTTCGTCGCCTATCTGCCCGGCGCGCCCGAGCCCGCGGCTGCGCTTCAGGTCCATGCGGAGCTTCGCCTCGGCTCCGGCGGGTCGATCCGGCTGGTGCCGCCGCTGCGCCCGCTGTCGCCCGCCGACGCCCGCGCCGCGGTGCTCGGCAGCCTGCCGCCGCAGCACGCGACTCCGCTGGTTCTGGAAACGGTGATCGCCCCGGCCGTGGCACCGCTCCACGCCGCCCACATGGCGAGCCGCGGCGAGCCGGAGACGGTCAGTTTCGGGCGCGGTCCGGAGACGCCCGCCGTCTCGGTCATCATCCCGCTCTACAAGGCGCTGGAGTTCCTGCGCTTCCAGCTCTCCAGCTTCGCCACCGATCCCGGCATGGCCGGGGCGGAGCTGATCTTCGTGCTCGACAGCCCGGAGCAACGCGACGAGCTGGTGCACATGCTGCACGGCTTCCACGCGCTTTACGGCCTGCCGATGCGGGTGCTGGTGCAGCCGGCCAATTACGGCTACTCGGCGGCCAACAACACGGGCGTCGCGGCCTCCACCGGGCGGACGCTGCTGTTCCTGAACTCCGACGTAATCCCCGACCAGCCCGGCTGGCTGCCCGTCCTGCTCGCCGCGCTGGAGCGCGCGCCGGGGACCGGCGCGGTCGGGCCGAAGCTGCTGTTCGACGACGACAGCCTGCAGCACGCCGGCCTCTACTTCGACCGCGACGTCCGCGGGCGCTGGTATAACCATCACTTCTTCAAGGGCCTGCCGCGCGACTTCCTGCCCGCCCGGCGGGAGCGCAGCGTGCCCGGCGTGACCGGCGCCTGCCTGATGATGACCCGCGAGACCTTCGACGCCGTGGGCGGCTTCTGCGAGGACTACGTCATCGGCGACTACGAGGATTCCGACCTCTGCCTGCGCGTCCGCAAGGCCGGGCTGGACATCCGCTACGTCCCCTCGGTCGAGCTGTACCATCTGGAGCGCCGCTCGATCAGCCGGCACCAGGGCTACACCCGCGGCGTCGCCTCCGAATACAACGGCTGGCTCCACGCCCGCCGCTGGGCCGCGATGATGGAGGAGCTGGCCGCCCGCGACTGGAGCGCGCCACCGCCGCCGCCCGCGCTGGAGGACAGCCTGATGCGCCCCCTGTCGGCGGGCGCCCCCACAGACACCGCCCTTCCCGTTGCCGTTCCGGGCAAGTCCCGCCTGTTCGGGCGTGCCAACCGGAACCGGAGCTGACCTGATGAACGAGATCTTCACCGGACGCCGCCTCGCCGTCCTGCGCCGCAACACCGACCCGCGACTGGAATGGCTGTGCGCGCAGATCGCCCGCAACCGCTTCCTGCCCGTGCCGCCGCCGGACCGCGTGTTCATCGGCGACGGCGATTTCCGGGCCATCGGGGCGGAATTCCTGCGCCATTTCGTCCGCGTCGGCGGGCTGAAGCCGAAGCACCGGGTGCTGGAGATCGGCTGCGGCATCGGCCGCATGGCCGTGCCGCTGACCCAGTATCTGGACGCCAGCTATGACGGCGTGGACATCGTCGAGGACGGCATCCGCTGGTGCACCGAGACGATCACCCCGGCCTATCCGGAGTTCCGCTTCCAAACGCTGGACGTGGCGAACGCGCTCTACAACCCCGGCGGGGCGGAGAACGCGGCGCAAACCCGCCTGCCCTTCCCGGACGGCGGGCACGACTTCGTGATCCTGACCTCGGTCATCACCCATCTGCGGACGGCGGAGACGGTGCGCTACGCGGCGGAGATCGCCCGCGTGCTGAAGCCGGGCGGGTGCTGCTTCCTCAGCCTGTTCCTGGTGGACGCCCGCGCGCGGGACGGCATCGCGAAGAAGACCGCCCGCCCGGCCTTCATTGAGGCCGCCGGGCCGGAGTTCATCGCCGACGAGGCCAACCCGAACGCCGCCGTCGCCTACAGCGAATCCTTCCTGCTGGGCACCTTCGCGGAACAGGGGCTGCGCCCGGCGCGCGCGGTCCTGCGCGGCCACTGGAGCGGGCAGCGCAACGCCGAGAATTTCCAGGATCTCCTGGTTCTGGAAAAGGAGGGCGCGCGATGAGCCTGCCCCGCGTCCTCGTCGTCGCCCACAACCACCCGAGCCTGCACCCCGGCGGCACGGAAATCTTCGCGCACGAGCTGTTCGGCAGCCTGAAGGCCAAGGGGGCCGAGGCCCTGTTCCTCGCCTGCACCAACGGCGTCCACCGCGACCGCAAGCCCGGCACCAACCTCCAGACGCTGGGCCGCAGCGCCGACGAGGTGGTGCTGTGGGCCGGGCATTTCGATCATTTCTTCCAGAGCCAGATCGACCTGCACGGCATCGTGCCGGACCTGTCGAACCTGCTGCGCGCCTTCCAGCCGGACATCGTGCACATCCACCACACGCTGCTGCTGGGCGTGGAGATGCTGTTCCTGATCCGCCGCGTCTGCCCGCGGGCGCGGATCGTCTACACGCTGCACGACTACTACCCGATCTGCGCCAACGACGGGCAAATGGTGACGACGGGAAGCCACGCGCTGTGCCGCATGGCCTCGCCCGACGCCTGCCACCGCTGCTTCCCCGACCGGCCCGCCGACCAGTTCGTGCTGCGGGACAAGCACATCAAGGCGATGTTCGGGCTGGTCGACCATTTCCTGGCGCCCAGCGCCTTCCTGCGCGACCGCTACATCGCCTGGGGCATCGACCCGGACAGCATCTCCGTCATGGAGAACGGACGCCCGGCGGTTCGTCCGGCGCCGCACCGGCCGCTGCCCGTCGGCGCGCCGCGCAACGCCTTCGCCTATTTCGGCAACCTGAATCCCTTCAAGGGGATCACCGTCGCGCTGGACGCCGCCGCCCGGCTGGAGAAGCAGGGGCGGGACCTGACGCTGGCCGTCCATGGCGGCGCGCCGTTCCAGACCGACGCGTTCAAGGACAAGGTCGAACAGGGCTTCAAGGGCGCCCGCGGCACCGCCGTCCGCCACGGCCCCTACCGGCGCGAGGAGATGCCCGAGCTGATGGCCGCCGCCGATTGGGTGGTGATGCCGTCGATCTGGTGGGAGAACGCCCCGCTGGTCATCCGCGAAGCCTTCCAGCACCGCCGCCCGGTCATTTGCAGCGGAATCGGCGGCATGGCGGAATCGGTGACCGATGGGGTGGACGGCCTGCATTTCCGGGCGGGGGACGCCGCGGATCTGGCGCGCGTGATGACGCGCGCGATGACCGAGCCGGGGCTTTGGGACCGGCTCGTCTCCAACATACCGGCGGTCCCGACGACCGAGGAGGCCGCCGAAAAACACGTCATTCTCTATGACGACATAATCAACGGTCCGGGGGGAAGGCATGGGCAGGGTTCGATTGCGGGGAGCATCGCGGGATGAAGGAACCGATCACCAAGGCCGACATCACGGCGGCCATTCTTCTTGACGACGACACGCTCGTCCTGTTCGGCGCCATCGACCGGGCGCTGCCCGCGCAGGGGGCCGTGCATCTCGACGGGTCGGTGGAGGGCCGCTACGCCGGACGCTCCTGGGCCGACGCCGAGGGCGAGCGCTGGTTCCTCGGCGGCATCCGCGTGCCGGGGCTGGCGCAGATGCGCCCGTCGCGCGTCGAACTGGCGGACGAGAAGGGGGAACGCCTCGTCCTGCCGCGCCTGTCCAACGTCCGCACCAACCCGTCGCACCTCGTCTCGGCGCTGAAGGGCTTCCAGCCCGGCGCGCTGGCCGTGGCGCTGGATTTCGCGATCCAGCTCGCCGCCTCCTCAAAGGACGGGGCGGAGAACGAATCCGACCGCATCGGGCGCCTGCTCTCGGGCCTCGCCCAGGAGGTGTCGCAGCCGGATGGTTTCGCCGAGGTGTTCGGGCGTTTCCGCGATGGCAGCCTGATGCTTCAGGGCTGGGCGCGCAGCTTCCGCAACGGCGCCCAGAAGATCCTGATCGAGGCGGAGGAGACCGCCGCCTACCGCGCCACCGCCGGGGCCTTCGCCCGCCCGGACCTGCCGCCGGAGGCGTCGGGCGTGATGGCGGTGCTGACCGAGCAGACCCCGCTTCCCACCGCCATCCGCCGCATCCACTACCGCGCCGCCGAAGGCTGGCGCCATCTGGAGATTTTCGAGCACCGCACCATCCTGCCCGATGGCGTGGCCTCCGCCCATGTGCGCGACATGCTGGGCAACATCCAGGACGCCGAGACGCGCCAGCGGATGACGCGGATCGCCGCCTCGCGCTACGACGGTGCGGAAACGGTGTCGCGGCTCGACATCCCGGTGCGGACCGGGCTGGACATGGCGCTGCGCGTGCCGGGGGCCGGACTGTTCGTCGCCGGCTGGCTGCTCGACCCGACGCGGCAGGTCCGCGCCGTCACGCTGAAGGGGCCGGGCGTCGCCGTCCGGCTCGACGAGGGCTGGTCGCGGCTGGCCCGCCGCGACGTGACGGAGGCCTTCCAGCATGACGGCCTGTTCGCCGGGCGCATGATCCCCGGCCAGGACCAGCACGGCTTCACCGCCTTCGCCGCCGAACCGTCGGACCTGCCACCGGGCGCCGAGTTCCATCTGGAGCTGGAGTTGGCCGACGACCGCTTCGCCTTCCTGCCGCTGAGCTGCCTGCCGCCGGTTCCGGAAGCGCTGCGCCGGATGCTGTCGCTGGTCAATCTGGACAGCCCGTCCATCGACACGCTGATCGCGCGCCATGTCGGCCCGATGCTGCGCACCGCCCGCTCCCGCTCCGGTGCCGCGCCGTCGGCGGGCGTGCACCCGATGGGCCGTCCGGTGAAGGCGCCGCGCGTCTCGGTGATCCTGCCGGTGACCGACGGGCGGGAGGACGTGGACCTCAACATCGCCCGCCTCGCCATCGACCCGGACTTCGCCGAGACCGAGCTGCTGGTGGTCGCCGCCGCCGGCACGCACGAGCGGTTGGGCGGTGCCGTCCGTCAGGCCGCCGCCTTCTACCGCATGGCCGTTACCTTCGTCGCCGCCCCCGACGCGACCGACGCGTTCGAGGCGATGGCCGCCGCCCTGCCCCACGCCCGCGGCGAGCGGGTGCTGACGCTCTCCCCCTCCGTCCTGCCGACCGAAAAGGGCTGGCTGGCGGCGCTGGAGCGGGTGTCGCGCAAGTCCGGCGGGCCGGTGATGGTCAGCCCGACGCTGCTCTACGAGGACCATTCGATCCGCTTCGCCGGCATCATGGCGGTGGAGGGTTCGGACGGCGCCAAGACCTTCGAGCGCCGCTTTGCCGGCTACCCGCGCGACTGGCTGAAGGAGCAGGACGCGGCGACGGTGGACGCCGCCGCCCCGGAATGCGCGCTGCTGCCCAAGGACGCGCTGGTCCGGGCGCTGGCCACCATGGGCTCCTACATGGGGGCCGACCACAAGGGGCTGGATCTCTGCCTGCGCCTGCGCGCGCTGGGCGGGGCCTGCGTCTGGCTGCCGCGCGTCACCCTGGTGGCGCTGGACGAGCAGCCGCGCGACGCGCACGCCGACCGCTGGCGCCGTGCCGGCGCCATGGTGGACCGCTGGAGCTTCGAGGACATCTGGTCCGCCCGCGCCGCCGCCTGACCACACGCAGCCCTATCGAGATCGGCCCGACCATGAGCAACAAGCGCGTCCTGATCATCAGCCACGGCCATCCCGCCTTCTCGCTGGGCGGCGCGGAGGTGGCCTCCTACAACCTGCACCAGGGGCTGCACGACCTGCCGGGCTGGGAGAGCCATTACCTGGCCCGCACCTCCCCACCGGTCACGCCGCACGGCAGCTCCGCCCTGATGGCGCTGCGCCAGAAGGAGCGGGAGGTCCTCTACTACGCCAACGACTACGACCATTTCCGGCTGTCGAACCGCAACCTGCCGGGGCTGGAGAAGGACTTCGTCCGCTACGTCCGCGACCTCCAGCCGGACGTGGTGAACTTCCACCATTTCCTCGGTCTGGGCATCGAGACGATCCAGGCGATCCGGCAGGCGCTGCCGCGCGTGCCGATCGTGGTGACCTTCCACGAGTATCTGTCCATCTGCCACCACCACGGCCAGATGGTGAAGACCAGCCGCAACACGCTGTGCTACCGCGCCAGCCCGGCGGACTGCGCCGGCTGCTTCCCGCACATCGGCGAGGCGCAGTTCTTCAAGCGCGAGCTGTTCCTGAAGACCTTCCTGGAGCAGGCGGACTTCTACGTCAGCCCGTCGAACTTCCTGATCGACCGCTACGTCGACTGGGGCCTGCCCCGCGAGAAGTTCCGCATGATCGAGAACGGCCTGACCGTCGAGGGCATCGCCCCGCCCCGTCCGCTCGCCCGCGGCGGCAAGCGCAACCGCTTCGCCTTCTTCGGCCAGCTCACCGAGTTCAAGGGCGCCCATGTGCTGGTCGAGGCGATCGGCCGCGTCTCCGAGAAGGCGTGGGGCGAGGACGGCGCGCTGATGATCTTCGGCGGCAACCTGGAGCGCCAGCCCGAAGCCTACCAGAAGAAGTTCAACGAGGCGGTGGAACGTGCCGGCGACCGCGTGCGCTTCTACGGCAGCTACCGCTCCGCCGAACTGCCCGGCCTGATGAAGGATGTGGACTGGGTGGTGATGCCATCCATCTGGTGGGAGAACTCGCCGGTGGTGATCCAGGAGGCCTTCCTGCACGGCCGCCCGATCATCTCCAGCAACATCGGCGGCATGGGAGAGAAGGTCACCCACGGCGTGGACGGCCTGCATTTCCGCAACGCCAGTGTCGAGGATCTGGTGGACCGCCTGACCGAGGCGCTGACCACGCCGGACCTGTGGGACCGCCTGCGCATGCGCATCCGCCGCCCCATCGACCGCGCGGAAAGCGCCCGCCGCCACGCCGACGTGTTCGACGCGCTGATCGCGAACGCGGGCGGAGGTGCGGTGTCGATGCCCGAGCGGGCGGTGGCGCAGAAGCCGTGATGGGGATGTTCGTGCGACGGGCCCCCACGTCCGGCAGACGGGCCCCCACCTGTCTCTTATACACATCTGACGCTGCCGACGATTATACGCGAGTGTAGAT
>NZ_JAUQTX010000156.1:0-16260 GCF_059803775.1 Azospirillum sp. UFLA03-27
CCCCGGCGGTGAAGGTGGAGACGATCCGCTTCCAGCCGGCGGCGGTCAGGGCCGCGTCCTCCGGCGGAGCGGGCGGGGCTTCGGCGGCGCGCTTCAGCCAGATCTCGGCGCCATGGCCGTCCAGCCGCAGGACCAGGGACCCGGCCAGTTCCGGCGCGGCGGAGACGCCGGCATAGGCGATGCCATTGCTGGTCCCGGCGAGCATCCAGGCGTGCCCGCCGCGCGCCACGGCGCTGGTGTCGGCGGCGAAGGGCGGCAGGGCCTCGGCAGCCAGTTCCTCCGGCGTCGGCGCCCGGCCCTCCGCCTCGCGCAAGGCGGCAATCTCCTCGCCCGCCGCCTTCAGGTCGGCGTAGAGGCCCTGCTCGGCGGCGGTCAGGCCGGTGCGGGAATCGATGAGGTGGGCGGCCAGCGGGGCTTCCGCGTCCGGAGCGGCGCGCAGCCCGACCGCCAGGGTGGCGGACGCGAGAATGGCGCCGGCGGCCAGCAGGACCCACAGGGTCTCGCGCTCGGCTCCGGCGCGGCGGACGATCTGATGATGCATGGTTCCGGCTTCGCTGAGAGCGCTACTTGATCGCCGTGTGCTCGATCTCGACCGTGTGGCCGGGCCCGGCGTCGAACAGGACGTAGAAGTCCTGCGCGGGGCGCTGGAAGGAGAGCGTGGAATCCGGCCCCAGCTTGCCCTTGACCAGCACCTGCTCGTCGTAGGCGATGACGTCCAGCACCACGCCGGGCGCCTTCGAGCCATCGGAGAAGCCGCCAGTGCACTGCACCGTGTCGCCCTCCGCCATCCGGCATTCGCAGATGGGGTAATGGGCCTCCGCCGCACCGGCGGCGCACAGGGCGAACAGCCCCGCCAGGGCGAACAGGCGGTGGGTCTTCATCGCTTTCCTCCGAAAATCTCGCCCAGCGGCAGGGATGCCTGATGCACCCCGCCGCTCCAATCCTCCATGGTCACCCACAGCTCCTCCGTGCCGGCCGGTTCGTCCGGAACGGTCACGTCGGCCTCCCGCTCATAGGGGTTGCCGAAGGCGAGCGCGCCCGCGGTGCGCAGGCTGCGCGGCTTGCCGACGCGCAGGAAGACGCCGCGCACATGGTCGATGTCGGCGGGACGGATGTGGATGCGGTACTCCTTCATCCGCTCGCCCGTCGGCATGCGGGCGGGCGCCTCGTCGTAGGTCGCCAGCGTGACCGGAAAGGGCCCGACGGCGATGTCCCGGCGGATCTCGGGCGGCACGAAGATCGGTTTCGGGCTGAAATAGTCGGGGAGGAAGGGCAGCGGCACCAGCATCATCAGCGCGCTGAGATGGAACTTGCCGCGCCGCCAATAACTACGCATTGAGTCATTACGCATTGGACGAGCCCTCCGCCAACCGGGACCCGCGCCGGACGTCGCGCACCGCCTCGACCGTGGCGCGGGCGGTCCGCTTCATCCAGATCAGCATGCCGCTGAAGACCAGCGTGGTCATCAGCAGGCCGAAGGCGAACCACACCAGCTTGACCGGCAGGCCGCCGAAATCGCCGGTATGCAGGGCGCGCATGATGGTGCGGGTCAGTTCGATGCCGGACGCCGCTTCCATCCCGCCTTCGATGAGGATCACCTCGGCGGTGAAGGGATTCACCCGGACATAGTCGGGCAGCAGCGGCACCTGCCCGCTGGACCCCGCCACCGTCGCCGGGTCGTAGGCGGTGCCGGGCAGCCACAGGTAGCGCAGCCGCATGTCCGGCAGGGCCGCCTTGGCGCTGGCCATGATGGCGTCGACGTCCGGCCTCGGCGCGGTTGCGCTCACCGGGATCTGGTCGCGGGCCAGCAGCACCGGCGCCTTCCCGCCGCCCAGCCCCATCCCGAGATGGAACAGCATCATGTAGATCAGGAACCACAGGCTGGTGACCGCGATGACCGCGATGAACCAGATCGACCATGTGCCGGCGACGCGGTGCAGGTCGCCCCACATCACGCGCGGCGCCTGCCGCCAGCGGATGCGCGGCTGGTAGAAGGATTTCCAGAACCGCTTGTAGACCACCAGCCCGGTGACCAGCGACCCGACGAGCGGAATGGCCAGCAAGGTCACGAGGTACCAGCCCACCGGGAAGGTCATGAGCCAGCCGTGCAGCGCACGGAAGAAGCTCTGGAACGAGTTGCCGGTGGACACCCCCTGCACCGCCCCGCTGACCGGATTCACCCAGGCGGTCGTGGAGGTTCCGTCGGGCATCGCCATGCGGGCGCCGATCGCCATGTGCGAGCCGCCCCAACTCAGCGAACTCACCCGCCCGCCCGGCGCCGCGGCCTCGGCGGCGGCGATCAGCGCGCTGGCCGGCAGCGGCTCCCCGGCACCCGACGCCCGCATGGCCGGGTTGACCAGCCACATGATCTCGGTGCTGACCACGGCGATGGTCCCGGTCAGGCTGACAAAGAACAGGAATGCCCAGAGGGGCATCGCCAACCAGGAGTGCCACAGGAACCACAGCCGCGTGCGCGACTTGCCAACGCTCATCTCGTCCTCTCCGAAGGAACCACCGGTCCTTCTGCTCAGACGAACGGGCACACCCCCCGCCTCACCCCGAAATGCGAAGAATTCTCATTATCGTTTTCAGGCCGGTGATGCAGCGGCCGCCTCACCCGTCCCAGCGGTGGGACAGCACGAAGCTGTAGCGCTCCGGACGCACATGGAAGACGGCGTGGTCGGCGCAGGCGCCGTCCGCGAAGAAGGATCGCCGGATCATCACCAGCACCGGCATCCCCGCCGTCCCGCCAAGCGGTTCGGCGACCGCCGCGCCCGCGGCCTCGGCCTTGACCTCGACATCGGCGCCGACCACCGGCTGTCCGGTGACCTCCCTCAGGATGGCGTAGACCGGCTTCTCTCCCGCCGCCGCCCAATCGACGCCGGCCAGTTCCGCCGACAGCAGGCTGCGCCCCAGCGCCACCGGCTCCCCGTCCACCAGATGCAGGCGGCGCACCTCCAGGCAGTTGGGGCCGAACTGGCCCATCAGGTCCGGCGGCGTGGCGGTCATCCCGGCCGACAGGTGGCGCATGCTGGCGTTCAGCCCCTGGAGCCGCAGGGATTCGTGGAAGCTGCGCAGCCGGTCCAGCGGGTGACGGACGCGCTTGCCCGCCGTGAAGGTGCCCTTGCCCTTGCGCCGCTCGATCAACCCTTCCGCCTCCAGCCGGTCGAGCGCCAAGCGGACCGTCACCCGGCTGACCGCGAAGCGGATGCCGATCTCGCTTTCGCTCGGCAGGCGACCCGACGGCTCGAACCGGCCCGCGGCGATCTCCTCGCGCAGGCGGTCGGCGATCTGCCGGTAGAGGGCCGTCGCGTTCTCCCGCACCAAACTGTCCCGCTTCGGGGCCACCGTCCCCTCCCCGCCCGTGGTGATCGTGTCCGCGCCTTGATGCCACCGGAGTCCGGCCGGCTCAAGCGCGCCGATCCTCCCCGAGCACGCCGTCATCCGGTGGCGCACCATACATGTCTTATATTGTATCATCAAACTTGTTATGCAATGTATTAGCCGTTGCGGCGCGCCGCCCCCTTGCCCGAGGTCCCGTCCCATGAGCGATCCCGTCCCCACCGGCCACATCGCCCCCGCCGGCCTTTACGAGCGGAACAAGGCCCGTCCCTTCCTCGGCGCCACCGCCTGCTCCCACCGGACGTTGGTGGCCGGCGAATGGACCGAGGTGACGCTGACTTACGAGGTCGGCGGGTCGGGTCTCGCCGACGGGGCGGGGATCAAGCTGGCGATGAAGTTCTATTCGGACTGGGCGCTGTTCCAGACCAGCGACCCCACGGCGGCCAACTTCGTCTCCGCCGAGTACGAGGCCGGACCACTGGTGCCGGGGCAGAGCCCGGCGACCGTGCAGGCGCTGAAGGTGCGCTTCGACCAGAAGGGGCACGAGCGGCCCTACCAGAAGGCCATCGTCATCGACGTGATCGACGGCTACCTGAACCCCGGCGACCGCATCGTGATCCGGCTGGGCGACCGGCGCCAGGGCGGGCCGGGCACGCGGGTGCAGACCTTCGTCGAGCAGGGTTTCCGCTTCCGCGTCTTCATCGACCCGCTGGGCAGCCAGAAATACGCGGAGGTGCCGGGCGACTGCGTGATCGACATCGTGCCGGGCGTTCCCGCCGCCCTGCGGCTGGTCGCGCCGCGTCTGATCGCCCCCGGTCCGGCGTCGCTGCTTCTGCGCGCCGACGACGCCTGGGGCAACTGCTGCCTCGACACCACGCTGGACGCCACCTTGACCGTTACCGGGCCGGAGGGTGAAAGCGCACGGACGGTCGCGCTGGCCCCCGATCCCCAGGCGAACGGCTGGCTGGTCCGGCGCGAGGCGCTCGACCTCGGCGCCGGGGAATGGCGGATCGCCGCGACGGCGCCGGGCCTCGCCCCCGCCGAAGCCTTTATCACCGCCGAAGTCGGGGCACCGCGCGCCGTCTATGCCGACCTGCACGTCCATTCCAACGACACGGTGGGCACCAACGACACCGCCTACAACCTGTCCTACGGGCGCGACGTCGCCGGTCTGGACGTGCTGGGCTACACCGCCAACGACTTCAACGTGACGGAGCGCGCCTGGACCGAGGCGGTGGGCCTGATCGACCACTACAACGAGCCGGACCGCTTCGTCTGCTACCCCGGCACGGAGTGGTGCGGCAACTCCGCGGCGGGCGGCGACCACAACGTGATCTTCCTGCGCGACGGTCCGCCGCGCTTCCCAGCGGACGGGCGGGGCCAGCCGGTGCGCTCCTTCGAATGGAACGAGTCGACCCGCGGCGCGCTGCGCCCCGGCGCTTGGCCGCTCGACGACCTCTACGCCGCCTACCGGGACGATCCGGAGGGCCATCTGCTGATCCCCCATGTCGGCGGTCGGCGCTGCAACCTCGATTGGCACCACCCGGAGCTGGAGCGGCTGATCGAGATCGGGTCCGCCTGGGGCCAGTTCCACTGGGTCTATGCCGAGGCTCTGGCCCGCGGCTACCGGCTCGGCGCCTCGGCGAGCAGCGACGAGCATCAGGGGCGCTGCGGCGGCGGGGCGCCGGCGACCGCGGTGTTCGGGGCGCGCGGCGGGCTGACCGGCGTCTTCGCCGACCGGCTGGACCGCGCGTCGGTGGGCCGGGCGCTGCGGGCGCGGCGGACCTTCGCGACCACCGGGGAGCGCAGCTTCGCCAGCCTGCGTCTGGGCGACCGCTGGATGGGCGAGGTGGTGCAGGCCGGCGCGGAGGACGCGCTGGACTACCGCCTGCTCGGCGACCGGGGGTGGGAGAGTCTGCGCCTGTTCAACGGCGACCGGGTGGTCTGGGAGCGCGACCTGCACCGCGAACTGGGCCTGTCGGAGACGAAGATCCGCCTGCGGCTGGGCGGCGCCCGCATCAAGGACCGCTACCGCGGCGCCTATTGGGACGGCGGGATCACCGTCACCGGCGCCGCCGTGCAGCGGGTCGAGCCCTTCGGCTTCGACCATCCGGAACAGGGCTGCTGGCGCCGCGACGCGACGACCGTCGCCATCCGCACCGTCACCCACGGCGACAGCGACGGGGTGGAACTGGCGCTGTCGCGGCTTGCCGGTGCGCGCATCCAGGTGCGGCTCGCCATCGGCACCTACGTGAAGGTCGGCAACCCGCTGACTCCGCCGCCCAACCCGCACGCCCCGGAAGCGGTGCTGGACATCGACGGCGACGCGCTGCTGGCCGGCGCGGACGCCGGACGGGTCACCCGCGTGCTGCCCGGCACCGAGTTGGAGGTGACAGTGGAACGGGTCACCGAGGCGCCCTTGCCCCGCGACCTCGCCGGGCGCATCCCGCTCGCCGACCTCGC
This sequence comes from Azospirillum sp. UFLA03-27, assembly GCF_059803775.1. Classification (NCBI taxonomy): domain Bacteria; kingdom Pseudomonadati; phylum Pseudomonadota; class Alphaproteobacteria; order Rhodospirillales; family Azospirillaceae; genus Azospirillum; species Azospirillum sp. UFLA03-27. The sequence goes on from NZ_JAUQTX010000156.1 coordinate 5,806, forward strand.
CCTCGCCCCGGGCCGCGAGCACCCGCTGTTCCTGACCGCGCGCCAGCGCGACCAGTCGCGGATCTGGACCTCAGCCCTGTTCCTGACGCCGTGAGCGCAGGCCACCGCCCCCTTCATCGTGCCCTCCGCGAAGTCCGCAGTGGCGGGACGGAGGACGTCCGGGTATAGGGTCGCCCTGACGATGCTCCGCCGCGTGTCGGACGGCGGCGCAAAGCCAGGGGAAGACCGGTGACCAGGGAGCGCAGGCGGGCGACGGCGGTGGAGGTGGCCAAGCTGGCCGGGGTGTCGCAGTCGGCGGTCTCGCGCTGCTTCACCGACGGGGCCAGCGTCTCGCCGCAGATGCGCGCCCGCGTCCTGGAAGCGGCGGAGCGTCTGGCCTACCGCCCGAACGCCATCGCGCGCAGCCTGACGACCCAGCGCACCAACCTCGTCGGCGTCGTGATGGGCGATCTGGACGGGCCGTTCCAGCCCTATCTGTTCGAAGCGCTGACGCGCGGGCTGGCGACGCTTGGCAAGCAGCCGCTGCTGCTGCGCGGCGACCCGGCGGACGGGCTGGGCGGCGCCTCGATGGCGGCGCTGGACTATCAGGTCGACGCCGTCATCGTCACGGCGGGAAGCGTGTCGCCCGCCACCGTCCGGGCGGTGATGGAGCTGGGTGCGCCGCTGCTCCTCTACGGACGCGCCGTGGAGCAGGACGGGGTGGACAGCATCTGCTGCGACAACCGGCTGGGCGCCGCGCTGGTCGCCGAGGCGCTGGTCGCCTCCGGGCACCGCCGGATCGCCTATCTGGCGGGCCGCCCCACCGCCTTTTCCGAGCAGGAGCGCAACGCCGCTTTCCGCGCGGCCCTAGACGGGCTGGGCGTGCCGCTGGCCGGGCTGGGGCAGGGAGATTACGGGTACGACAGCGGATACCGCGAAGCGCTGCGGCTGCTCGGTGGCGACCCGAGGCCGGACGCCATCTTCTGCGGCAACGACGTCATGGCCTTCGGCGCGCTGGACGCGGCGCGCACCGCGCTCGGCCTGCGGGTGCCTGAGGAGGTATCGATCATCGGCTTCGACGACGTGCCGATGGCCGCCTGGCCGAGCTTCGCCCTGACGACCGTCCACAACCCGGTGGACGGCATCGTGACGACGCTGATGGGCATGCTGGAACGCCGCCTCACCGAGCCGGAGGCCGGGCCGGTCCTGCACCGCCCGGCCCCCCGGCTGGTGCTCCGGGGCTCGGCCCGGCTGTAGTCGCCGGCGACGGACTGGGCGCTCAGCGGGGCGGCCTCACCGCCTTGTCCAGTGCCTCGGCCAGGGCCGCGTCATCGTAGGGCTTCGGCAGGTGGACGCCGCCGGCGGGCGCCCGGTCGGCCCCCGATGCGAACACGACCGGCAGGGCCGGGTGACGTTTGCGCAACGCGGCGGCCAACTGCTCCCCCGACATCCCCGGCAGGCTGATGTCGGTCAGCAGCGCGTCGACGGGCTGGGTCTCGGCAATCGACAATGCTTCCTCGGCGTTGCCCGCTTCGACGACCGAATGGCCGAGGCCGGTCAGCATCTCCACCGTGACGAGGCGAATCAGCGCATCGTCCTCCACCACAAGCACGCGCAGGCCCTGACAGCCGTCCGCCGTCGCCGGCGTGGGTTCAGCGGACGGCTTCGCGGTCGCTTCCCTTTTTCCGGCCTGCCCCATGGATTGCTGCTGCTGGTTGCGCAGGACATGCCGGACCTTACGGGACAGCGCCTCGCGGGTGTAGGGCTTGCTCAACAGTTCGACGCCGAGATCGAGGCGCCCGCCATGCACGATCGCGTTCTCGGTGTAGCCCGAGGTGAACAGGACCGCGATCCCCGGCAGACGCTCCTTCGCGCGGCGCGCCAGGTCCGGGCTGCGCAGCGGGCCCGGCATGACGACGTCGGTGAACAGCAGGTCGATCGGCACGCCGCTTTCCACGATGGCCAGCGCGCTCTGCGCATCCCGCGCCTTGAGCACGCGATAGCCGAGGTCGGCCATCATCTCGACCACGGTCGCCCGAACGTCGTCGTCGTCCTCGACCACCAGCACGGTTTCCGATCCGCCCGCCTCCGGCCCGTTGTCGATCACCGTCACGACGTCTTCCGCCTGATGCGCGCGCGGCAGATAGACGCGGACCGTGGTCCCCTGGCCGGGTTCGCTGTAGATCTTGACGTGCCCGCCCGACTGCTTGACGAAGCCGTAGACCATGCTGAGTCCGAGGCCGGTGCCCTGCCCTTCCGGCTTGGTCGTGAAGAACGGCTCGAAGACGTGATCCAGCACGTCCGGCGGAATGCCGCAGCCGGTGTCGGTCACCGCCAGCATGACGTATTGGCCCGGCTCCACCTCGGCGTGCCGGGCGGCGTAGGGATCGTCGAGGAAGGCGTTGCCGGCCTCGATGGTCAACCGGCCGTGCCCGTTCATGGCATCGCGGGCGTTGATCGCCAGATTGAGCAGCGCGTTCTCGACCTGGCTCTCGTCGGCGAAGGTGTTCCACAGCCCGCCCGTGATCATGGTCTCGATCTCGACGCCCTCGCCGAGCACGCGGCGCAGCATCTCGTCGAGCCCGCGGACGAGCCGGCCCAGATTGACCACGCGGGGGGCGAGAGGCTGGCGGCGGCCAAAGGCGAGGAGCTGGGAAACCAGCTTCGACCCCCGGCTGACGCCGCTCAGCGCGTTCTGCAGCCGCTGCTCGGCCCGGTCGTTCCCCGCGACGTCCTTTGTCAGAAGCTGAAGGTTGCCGGAAATCACCTGGAGAAGGTTGTTGAAGTCGTGCGCCACTCCACCGGTCAGCTTGCCGACCGCGTCCATCTTCTGGGCTTGGCGAAGCTGCGCCTCGGCCCGCTCCCGCTCGGCGATCGCCGAGGCGATGCGCTGCTCCAGCAGGTCGTTGAGCCGCCGTTGGGCGTCCTCGACCTCCTTGCGCTCGGAAATATCGATCACCGAACCGATGTAGCCGAGGAATCCACCCTCCGCGCCGAAGCGCGGGGCGGCGGCGTCGATCGCCCAACGGTAGACCCCGTCGGTCCGCCGCAGCCGGTATTCCAGCCGGAACGCCTCCTGCTTCGCGTTGGCCGCCAGAAACACGTCCGCCGCCGCCTGCCGGTCGTCGGGATGGATGGCGTCCAGCCAGCCGTAGCCCAACCCCGTTTCGGGAATCTGGCCGGTGAACTCGTACCAGGATTTGTTGAGATAGCTGCAGGAGGCGTCGAGTTCGGTGACCCAGACCATCACCGGGGCGTGGTCGGCGAGATTGCGGAAGCGCGCCTCGCTCTCGCGCAGCGCGTTGTCCGCCTCGCGGCGCAGGCGCACCATGGCCAGGGCGGTGTCGACGCGTGCGATCAGCTCGCGCGCCGAGAACGGCTTGACCAGATAATCGTCGGCGCCGGCCGACAGCCCCTCGACGCTCGCCTCCTCGCCGGCGCGGGCCGACAGCAGGATGACCGGCAGGTCGCGCAGGTCGGCATCCTCGCGGATCGCGCGCAGCAGGCCGAAGCCGTCCAGCACGGGCATCATGATGTCGGTCAGAACGAGGTCCGGACGGTTCGCGCGGATCGCCACCAGGGCCGCCTGACCGTCGGGCACAGCCTCGACCACGTAGCGGCCATGGAGAAGGCGGCTCACATAGTCGCGCATGTCGGCGTTGTCGTCGGCCAGCAGGAGGCGTGGACACTCGCCCGTCGCCAGCGCCATCACCGTCTCCGCGGCGCCGATCAACGCGACCGGCGCTCCGCCATCGGCGGCGACCGAGCCGGGCAGCCAACGCAGCGCCTCCTCCACGTAGGTCTGGGTGCGCAGGCCGGCCGCGGCGCCGGTCGGCTCCGACAGGACGCGCTCCTGCGGCAGATGGGCGGTGCCGAACGGCACGGTGATGATGAAGACCGAACCGTGGTCCATCTCGCTCTCGACCCGGATCGTGCCACCGTGCAGTTTGACGAGTTCCTGGACCAGGGCGAGGCCGATGCCGGTGCCTTCGTGGCTGCGCCCCCGCGCGCCCTCGACCCGATGAAAGCGCTCGAACAGGCGCGGCAGTTCGGAATCGAGGATGCCCGTACCGGAGTCGCTCACCCGGAGCTCGGCGCCCTCGCCGACCGGCCTCAGCGACACCGCGATCGCGCCCTGGAAGGTGAACTTGAAGGCGTTCGACAGCAGGTTGAGGACGACCGTCTCCCACATGCCGCGGTCGACATGAACCGGACCGGGAAGCGGCGGGCAGTCGACGACGAGGCTCAGCCCGGCCCGCTCGCAGGCCGAGCGGAAACCGCTCGCCAGTTCCGCCGTGTAGGACGCGAGGTCGGTCGGCTCGTAGCGCGCCTGGGTCCGCCCGGCCTCGATGCGTGAGAAGTCCAGGAGCGCGTTGACGAGCTTGAGCAGGCGCTGCCCGTTGCGATGGACCACCTTCAGGTCCTCGCGATGGTCCGGCATCCGCTCCGGCTCGGCCTGCAGCACCTCCTCCAGCGGCCCCAGCATCAGGGTCAGCGGCGTGCGGAACTCGTGGCTGATGTTCGAGAAGAACACCGTCTTGGCGCGGTCGATCTCTGCCAGCATCTCGGCCCGCCGCCGCTCGGCCTCGTAGGTCTGGACGTTGGTGATGGCCGCGGCGATCTGCCCCGCCACCAGTCCCAGGAAGCGCCGGTAACCGTCGTCGAACAGGCGGAACGGATTCAGGCCGACGACGAGAAGGCCGGCCCGGCCCGCCTCGCCGCTGGCCGGGATCGGGATCGCCGCGGCCTGGGCCGGCGGGCGGCGCCAGACGCCCGGCGGCAGGTCGGCACCGAACTTCGCCGCCAGATCGCCGACCAGCACCGGGTCATGGAGCGTCGGGGTGAAGGGCCACACCGACGTGCCGTCCACCGCCAGCGTTTCCGGAGCCGCAGGATGGCCGCGCCCGATGCCGCAGGACCCGGCGAGGGCGGCGCTGTCCCCATCGGGCTCGGCCACATAGAGCAGCGCGAAGGGCATGTCCCGCGGGTTGGTGGCGAGCGCCTGGGCGCTGCGCTCGCACACCTCCGGCAGGGTCCGGGCGTCGGCAGTGCCGGCGGCCAGATCGCGCAGCAGGGTGAGCTGCCGTTCGCCGATGATCCGTTGCGTGTCGTCGGAGTTGGCGCAGATGATGCCGCCGGGGCTGCCGTCGTCGTCGGGAACCGGGCTGTAGGAGAAGGTGTAGTAGGTCTCCTCCGGATAGCCGTTGCGCTCCATGACAAGGAGCTGCCCCTCGACGTAGGTCCCCTCGTCCCCCGTCATGGCGGTTGCCAGCATCGGGCCGATGTCGCCCCAGATCTCCCGCCACACGACAGAGGTCGGCCGCCCAAGCGCCCAGGGGTGCTTGCCGCCGATGATTGATTTGTAAGCATCGTTGTAGAGATAGATCAGGTCCTGGCCCCAGCCGATCCAGATCGGCTGGCGGGAGGTCAGCATGATCCGCACCGCCGTCTTCAGGCTGCGCGGCCAGTCCTCAGGCGGACCGAGCACCGTCGATGCCCAGTCGAACGCGCGCATCTGGGCGCCCATCTCGCCGCCGCTGGCGAGGAAATCGGGGGCGGTGGAGACGTCGGTCTCGTTGGACATGCGCAGGCGTCCCGTCCTTTGTTCCAAACCCCCCTTACAACAGGGGCGCGGCCATTGCCGCACAGCGGGACGCCACTTTAAGCTGATCCATGGGGCGGCGGCGAGAAACGATTTGTTAGCCCAATAGCCATAGGCCGAGACTTAAAACCCGAAAGAAGTGGCGGCGGGATCGCTTTTCACGCGAAGCGCTTCGCTCCGCCGACGCACAGCACGATCAGCCCGGTCACGGCGATCATGCTCCAGGCCACCGGCTCGTTCAGCAGAAGACCCGCCAGCGACAGCCCGAAGAAGGGTTGAAGCAGCTGCAACTGCCCGACCCCGGCGATGCCGCCGAGCGCGAGCCCGCGGTACCAGAAGACGAAGCCGATCAGCATGCTGAAGACGGAAACATAGGCGAGGCCGATCCAGGCCGGGGTTTCGATGCCCGTCCAGGCGTCCGGCATGGTCGCGAGCGCCAGCCCGGCCATCACCGGCATCGTCAGGACGAGCGCCCAGGAAATCACCTGCCAGCCGCCGAGACGGCGCGACAGCACCGCGCCCTCGGCGTAGCCCAGCCCACAGAGCAGGATGGCCGCCACCATCAGGCCGGCCCCGGTCAGCGACGCGCCGCCGCCCTGCGCCAGGGCGAAGCCGACGACTGCGAGGCTGCCCAGACCCGAGAACAGCCAGAAGACCGGCTTCGGCCGCTCCCGACCGCGCAGAACACCGAACAGTGCCGTGGACAGCGGCAGGAGACCGATGAAGACCATGGAGTGCGCGGAGGTGATGTGCCGAAGCGCCAGCGCGGTGAGCAGCGGAAAACCGACGACCACGCCGAGCGCCACCACCGTGAGCGGCGCGAGGTCGCGGCGCAGCGGGCGGGCCTGCCGCAGCACGGCCAGCAGAACAGCCGCCAGCACAGCGGCGATCAGCGCCCGTGCCGAGGTCAGGAACAGAGGCGTGAAGCTGCCCACCGCGACGCGCGTCGCCGGCAGCGATCCGCTGAAGATGAGCACGCCCAGCAACCCGCTGCCCCAGCCCGCCGTCACCCACCGCATCCCGTCATCCTTTCCAATCCCGTGCCCGTTGTGACGCGAGCCTAGCCCGACGGAGGCAGGCGGAGACAGCGACGGTCCCACACAATCCCACCGAACTGTACTGATACCGGGAGCATTACAGACGCCGGAGGGACATGACGGAAAGCGGGATGGGCACGCGGCCCCGATCAAACCGACGACGTCGGATTCCAGGCGTGGCCATGTTCACGAGAGCTTGGACATCGGCGTCCGACTCATGGCGCCTCCGATGACCTTCAACGGATGCAACCTTCATTGGATGCCCAACAGCCGAAGGCATCAGGCCTTCCAGGAGCCGAGCAGCACCTCCAGAAAGCGCGCCGCCATCGGCGACAGAATGGCGCCGTGACGCCGAACGACACCGATGGTTCGGGAAATCTTCGGATGGCTCAGCGGGATGGTCCGGATGATGGGATGGCCCGAGGCCGGGGTGGAGAGCTTGGGCAGCACCGCGACACCGAGCCCGGCCTCCACCAGCCCGAGCGAACTGGCGAGGTGCGTGATCTCGTAGGACCAGTTGAGCTTCAGGCCGTGCTGCGCCAGGGCGTTGTCGATCAGCGCCCGGTTGCCGCTGGTGCGTCCCACGGTGATGACCCGGTGCGCCGCCAACTCGTCCCAGCCGACCTCCCGCTGGGAGGCCAGCGGATGATCGTGCCGGCAGGCGACGACGAACGGGTCCTCGGCCAGCGGTGTGAACTCGATGTCCGGGTGTGACGTGCCGATGAAGTTGATGCCGAAATCGGCCTCGCCGCGGGCCACCGCCTCCAGCCCCTCGTTGGCGCCGAGGTCCAGGATGCGGATGCGGATGCGCGGGAACGCGACGCTGAAGCGGCTGATCGCGTTCGGCAGGAAGTAGAACACCGCCGTCGGGACGGAGGCGATGGTGATCTGCCCGCCGCTCCGCGCCCCCAGGTCGCTGATGCCCAGCAGCGATGACTCGAACTCGTCCAGGAAGCGCCGGACCTTGGGCATGAAGTCGCGTCCGACCATGGTCAGGGCGACATGGCGGGTCGAGCGCTCGAACAGGGCGACGCCCAGCGTGTCCTCCAGCTTCTGGATGCGGCGGCTGAGCGCCGGCTGCGAGAGGTTCAGCAGCTCGGCGGCGCGGTTGAAGCTGCCCAGTTCGGCCACCGCCACGAAGGCTTTCAGATCGACCAGTTCGAAATTCATGCTCCCCTCCCCGCGGCGGTGCCCATTGATGCGTGAAACGCAACAATATCCCGAATCATTGCATTTAACAAATACGGTTCCGGCGCTGAATATCGGTCCACCAGCTTTCTTCGCCGCGACGGCGAGACCAAGAGACAGCAAGCGCCATGAACCACCTGACGAGCCGCCAGATCGGCATTCCCTGTGTGATGATGCGCGGCGGAACCTCCCGCGGGCCCTTCTTCCTGGCATCCGACCTTCCAGCATCCCCGGCGGAGCGCGACGCCCTTCTGCTCTCCGTCATGGGGGCGGGGAACGACCTGGGGATCGACGGAATCGGCGGCGGCAATCCCTTGACCAGCAAGGTCGCTATCGTCGGTCCCGCCACCCTGGCCGGCGCGGACGTGGATTATCTGTTCGCCCAGGTGCGGGTGCAGGAAGGGATCGTCGACACCTCGCCCAACTGCGGCAACATGCTCGCCGCGGTCGCCCCCTTCGCCATCGAGGCCGGGCTGGTCCCGGCGACGGACGGCGTGACGGTGGTGCGCATCCACAACGTCAACACCGGCAAGCTGATCGAGGCGCGCGTCCAGACCCCGGACGGCCGGGTGACCTACGAGGGTGAGGCCGTCATCGACGGCGTGCCCGGCACCGCGGCGCCCATCCATCTCGCCTTCCTCGACGCGGCGGGCGCCAACACCGGCCGGCTGCTGCCCACCGGGGCGCCGGTCGACCGCATCGGCGGGATCGACGGGATCGACGGGATCGACGGGATCGAGGTGTCCTGCATCGACGCCGCCATCCCGGTGATGCTGGTCCGCGCCGCCGATCTCGGCAAGACGGGGCACGAGCCGATGGACAGCTACCGGCTCGACCGGGGCTTCATGGCCCGGCTGGAGGCGCTGCGCGTCGAGGCCGGCCGCCGCATGGGCTTCCCCAACGCCGCCGGCATGGTGATCCCCAAGCCCGTCCTGCTGGCGCCGCCGACCCGCGGCGGCACGCTGGCCGTCCGCTATTTCATGCCGCACGACTGCCACCGGGCGATGGCCATCACCGGGGCCGTCGCCACCGCGACCGCCTGCACCATCCCGGGAACCGTGGCCTCCGCGCTGGCCGGACGGATGGCCCTGCCCGGCGACGTCACCTTCGAGCATCCGGCCGGCCGGCTGACCATCCGCCTCGATCCGGGCGCCGGTCAATCCGCCCCCACCGCCAGCATCCTGCGCACGTCACGACGCCTGTTCGAGGGAACCGTGTTCGCACGGCCATCGGACCCGCCGCGGGCCGCCATGGCCGCCTGACCCAACAGCACACAGAGGAGGAAACGCCATGCGCCTACAAACGGGAGAACAAACCCCGGCGCCGACCATGCCCAAAGCCATCTATAAGGCCCTCTATTTCCAGGTCGTTGTCGGCCTGACCCTTGGCATCCTGGCCGGTCATTTCTGGCCGGACCTCGGCGCCTCGCTGAAGCCGCTCGGCGACGGGTTCGTCAAGCTGGTCAAGATGATGATCGCGCCCGTCGTCTTCTGCACCATCGTCAGCGGCATCACCAGCCTCAACGACACCCGCGAGATCGGCAAGACGCTGGTCAAGTCGATGGCGCTGTTCTACGCGCTGACGGTGGCGGCGCTGCTCATCGGGCTGGCCGCGGTGATGATCATCGAGCCCGGCGTCGGCATGCACGTGTCGGCGGCGTCGCTCGACCCCACGGTGGCGGCGCGCTACGCCAAGCAGGCGGCTCCGGTCGGCTTCACCGATTTCGTGCTGCACATCATCCCGCATTCCTTCTTCGGCGCCTTCGCCGAGGGCGAGGTGCTGCCGGTGCTGCTCATCTCCGTCCTGGTCGGCTTCGGGCTGACGCGGGTCGGCAAGGCCGGCGAGCCGGTGGTCCAGGGCATCGAATCCTTCTCCCATGTGCTGTTCGCCGCCTTCGGCTTCATCATGAAGCTGGCCCCGATCGGCGCCTTCGGCGCGATGGCCTTCACCGTCGGCAAGTACGGCATCGACAGCATCGGTTCGCTCGGCCTGCTGATCCTCACCTTCTACGTCGCCTGCGGCGTCTTCCTGGTGGTCGTCATTGGCACGCTGGCGCGGCTGCACGGCTTCAGCCTGTGGAAGGTGCTGCGCTACTTCCGCGAAGAACTGCTGATCGTCCTCGGCACCTCGTCCTCCGAGCCGGTCCTGCCGCGCGTGCTGCAGAAGCTGGAAGCGCTGGGCTGCAAGAAGGGCGTGTCCGGCCTCGTGCTGCCCATGGGCTACTCGTTCAACCTCGACGGCACGGCGATCTACCTGACCCTGGCTTCGCTGTTCATCGCCCAGGCCTGCGACATCCACCTGTCGGGCGGCCAGATCTTCGCCATGCTCGGCGTCATGCTGCTGACCTCGAAGGGGGCTGCGGGCGTCACCGGCAGCGGCTTCGTCGCCCTGGTCGCCACGCTGACGGTGATGCCGGACCTTCCCGTGGCGGGCGTCGCTCTGCTCGTCGGCATCGACCGCTTCATGTCCGAGGCCCGCGCCCTGACCAGCATCATCAGCAACTGTGTCGCCAGCATCGTCGTCTCGATCTGGGAGAACGCCTGCGACCGCGAGGTCCTGCAGCGGGAGCTGAACCAGAGCTACGCCAGCACCGAGCGGTGCCTGGAGGCTGTCTCTTATACACATCTGACGCTGCCGACGATTATACGC
>NZ_JAUQTX010000157.1:0-16211 GCF_059803775.1 Azospirillum sp. UFLA03-27
GTTATAGTCTCGTGGGCTCGGAGATGTGTATAAGAGACAGGCGTTGAAAGACAGTGGCCTGGACGGCAAAGTCATGCTGCCGGAACCGCCGAAGGATGGCGGAACGGTTCTGAGACTCGATCCCCGATCCAACAAAGCGGCACCGAAACCGTGACGAATTTTCCGATTCCTGACGTCGACCGCGTCTCCGCGATCATCCGCGAGGTCGCGGAGAGCGAGATACTTCCCTATTTCCGCGATCTGGCGAGCGCCGGCATCCGCGAGAAGACCGGGCCGGCCGATCTCGTGACCCTGGCCGACGAGGCGGGCGAACGCGCCCTGACGCCGCGCCTGCTGGACCTGCTTCCCGGCAGCACGGTGGTGGGGGAGGAGGCCGTCTCCGAGGACAAGTCCCTGCTCGACCGCATCCATGGCGACGCGCCGGTCTGGATCATCGACCCGATCGACGGCACGCTGAACTTCGCGAACGGGCGCCCGCTCTTCGCCGTGATCATCGCCTTGGCCTGCCGCGGCGAGACGCTGGCCGGCTGGATCTACGACCCGTGCGACGGGCGCATCGCCACGGCGGTGAAAGGGCAGGGCGCCTACCTGAACGGCAAGCGCGTCACGGTCGCCCCGGCGGTCCCCCTGACCGAGATGACCGGAGCCCTGTCGACGCGATTCTGCGCCGAGGATCTCGGACGCCAGTTGGATGAGCGCGGCCGCTCCCTGGGTCCCCGCGTCTGCCTGTCCAGCGCCGCGCAGGAGTATCTGCGCTTGCTCGACGGCCGGGCGCATTTCTCGATGTACCATCGCCTGATGCCGTGGGATCACGCGGCGGGCGTTCTGCTCCACGCGGAGGCCGGCGGCTACAGCGCGCTGTTCGACGGATCGCCCTATCGTCCGACCGTCCTCAACGGTGGGGTGATGCTGACCCCCGACCGTGCGAGTTGGGAGGCGATGCACCGGCATCTGTTCGGCTAAGGCGGGGGCGCACCGGACTACCGCACACGTCCTGCGGTGGGGACCGGATTCGGCGGGAACTCCGCGGGCACGGCGGCCTTATAGTGCCAGGATGCCGGAAACGGCTGCCGTGAGCCTTGCGGAGCGCCCGAACATGAAGGCCATTGCCCTGAAGCGCGTGCTGTTGGTGGCGTCATTGCTGGCGCCCGCGGCTTGCGCGGAGCGGATCGCCGATTGTCAGCGCGCTGGCGGGACGGCGCTGGACGCCGGTGCGGTGCGATGTTCCACAGACGCCGATACCGCGGATGTCGCTTTGGAGCATGAAGAGGTTCGCGCAATTGACGCCGAGCCGGTGCTCAGCGTGGCGCCGCCGCAGCGCCGGAAGGCGCGGCCCGTCACGCATGCGCATTCCATGGAGTGAAATGGCCCGCAGTCTCGCGGAACCCGCCATCGCCAACATGTGTTGGACCAACGCAACAACGGCGGGTGATCCATGCAAACGGCCAACATCCACGATCCCTTGAGCATCGAGAGCGTCTATCCACGAAGCGCCTTCGACAACGATGCGCGGCAGAACGCGCGGGACAAGGAGGCGGTGGAGCATGGCGTGATGATCCTGTCGATGCCGGACGCCGACGGGAATTTCTCGCTGAAGCCCTCCCAACGTCATGTCGGAGAGCCGGACACGACAACCCATTCGATTTTTCTGTCGCCGACGCTGGAAAGCTCTGAGTATGGAGCGCTCATTCCAAGCGACAGCGGCTATGACGGGGCGATTGAACCGTCGGAGGCTCCCAAGACCTCCGGCGATCCTTACCGGTCCTTCGTGGAATCGCTGATTCAGGCCGCCCGTGACGCGGATTTCCCACCGCCGCCGCCCGCCGAAAGCCTGAAGGGATTTCGCGGAGGCTGAAGCATCGAAAAATGGAGGGCGGCCAAACGCCCCCTCCTCACCTCTCCGACCATATTTTCCATAATCTCACTTATGTGATTTTAGTGGCTGACGGAGCCTGCCTTCTTTTCTCACGGCAATGGGTCGGATAAGGTCGCTGTCCCGTCCCCCCATCCCGCTGCCGAAGAAGACCTTCCCATGGCCCGCAACATCGACCGCCTGATCGACGTCATGGCCCGCCTGCGCGACCCCAACGGCGGATGCCCGTGGGATCTGGAGCAGACCTACGCCACCATTGCGCCGCACACGATCGAGGAAGCCTACGAGGTGGCCGACGCCATCGAGAAAGGCGACATGCCGGCGCTGCGCGAGGAGTTGGGCGACCTGCTCTTCCAGGTGGTCTATTACAGCCAGATGGCCCGCGAGGAGAATCTGTTCGACTTCGACGAGGTCGCCGGCGTCATCGCCGACAAGATGATCCGCCGCCACCCGCACGTCTTCGGCGCCGAAGAGGTCAAGGGCGCCGACATGCAGACCTCGCGCTGGGAGGATCACAAGGCCGCTGAACGCGCCGCCAAAGCCGCCGACGAAGGCCGCGCCCCGTCCGCCCTGGAAGGCGTCATCGCCGGCCTGCCCGCCCTCACCCGCGCCCTGAAGCTGCAGAATCGCGCCGCGCGCGTCGGCTTCGACTGGACCGACGCGCGGGACATCCTCGACAAGATCGAGGAGGAGATCCGCGAACTGCGGCATGAGATGGACAGCGGCTCCGCTCCGGACCGGGTGGCCGACGAACTGGGCGATCTGCTCTTCGCGCTGGTCAACCTCGCCCGCCGCCTGAAGGTCGAGCCGGAATCGGCGCTGCGCGGCACCAACGCCAAGTTCGAACGCCGTTTCCACCGCATCGAGGCGCTGCTGTCCGAGCAGGGCCGCACGCCCAAGGAGTCGACTCTGGACGAGATGGAGGTTTTCTGGCAGCAGGCCAAGCGCGAGGAACGCGGGGAGTCCTGAGAACCGCCGTCACTTCGCCGCGCTGGTCTCCAGCAAGGCCAGCAGACCGGCCAACAGATCGGTCGGCCGCGGCGGGCAGCCGGGAATGCGCAGGTCCACCGGCAGCACCTCCTCCACCGGGCCGACGCAGGCGTAGCCGCCGGCGAACAGCCCGCCGCTGACCGCGCAATCGCCGCAGGCCACCAGCCATTTCGGGCCAGGCGTGGCGTCCCAGGTGCGGACCAGCGCCTCGCGCATGTTGCGGGCGACCGGACCGGTGACCAGCAGGACGTCGGCGTGCCGCGGCGAGGCGACGAAGCGGATGCCGAAGCGTTCCAGATCGTAGATCGGGTTGTTCAGCGCGTGGATTTCCAGCTCGCAGCCGTTGCAGGACCCCGCATCGACCTCGCGGATCGACAGGCTGCGGCCCAGCCGGGCCTTGGCGGCCTTGTCCAGCTTTCCGGCCAGCTCCGCCAAGGCCGGATCGGCGGGTGCCGGAGCGGCCTCGGTGACCGGGCCGCCGGTCAGGGAGGTCAGGATGTGCTTCAGCATCGGCGGCCTCCTTTACAGGTCGTGTCCCGCGTAGGAACAGTTGAAGGACTTGTTGCACAGCGGAAAGTCGGCGACGATGTTGCCGCCGATGGCCGCCTCCAGCAACGGCCACTGGAACCAGGACGGGTCGCGCGGGTGGCAGCGGGTGACGGTGCCCTCCCCGTCCAGCCGCACCCAGGTTAGAATCTCGCCGCGGAAGGATTCGACCAAAGCCATGCCCTCCCCGCCCCTGCCGGCCTCCAGCGGGACCGACGGGTGGTCGAGGCCGCGCGAGATCGCCGGCAGGCGGGCGACGATCTGCTCGATCAGCGACAGGGACTGCTCCACCTCGCGGATGCGCACCCAGACGCGGGCGTTGACGTCGCCCTCGGTCAGCACCGGAACCTCGAGCTTCAGCTCGTCGTAGGGGGCGTAGCCGGGGCTGCGGCGGGCGTCCTGGTCGCGGCCGGAGGCCCGCCCGACAGGACCGCCGGCGCCGAAGCGGGTGACCAGCTCCGCGGACACGAACCCGGTGGTGACCGTGCGGTCCTGCAAGGACGCCTTGCCGTCATAGACGGCGACCAGCGGCGGAAAGCGTTTGCGCAGCTCCGCCACCAATTCCAGCAGCAGGCCGGCGCCACGCTCCGGCAGGTCGGTGGCGACGCCGCCGGGGATCACCCGGTCCATCATCAGCCGGTGCCCGAAGCAGGCGTCCGCCGTGCGCAGCACCCGCTCCCGCAACTGGCTGGTCTGGGCCAGCATGAAGGCGAAGGCGGCGTCGTTGCAGATGGCCCCGATGTCGCCCAAATGGTTGGCGATCCGCTCCAATTCGGCCATCAGGGCGCGCAGCCACACCGCCCGCGCCGGCACCTCGACGCCGAGCGCCGCCTCCACCGCGCGGGCGAAGGCGAGGCTGTGCGCCACCGTCGCGTCGCCGGAGATGCGGGCGGCCAGCCTCGCCGCCTCCGCCACCGGCCTGCCCTGCATCAGCCCTTCCACGCCACGGTGGACGTAACCGAGCCGCTCCTCCAGCCGGACGACGGTCTCGCCGTTGGCGGTGAAGCGGAAATGGCCGGGCTCGATGATGCCGGCGTGGACGGGACCGACCGGAATCTGGTGCAGCCCGTCGCCCTCCACCGGCAGGAAGGTGTAGGGGCCGGGATTGGGAACCGGGGCCGCCGGCTGCTCCGACAGGGGCCGTCGCACCCCCCAGGCATCGTGGTCCAGCCAGGGGCGCGGGTCGGTCGTGCGCTCCGCCACCAGGCCGTAGAGGTCGTGGGCGGCGCGCTCCAGCCGGTTGGCGGCGGGGCGCACGGCGCTCAGGCTCGGGAAACGGCCTTGCGGGCAGTCGAGGCTGACCACCGCGACGTCGCCGGAGAAATCCTCGCGGAAGGCGGCGTGGACCGCCTTGGACTCCCCCCACAGGCCGAGCAGGCTCCAGCCGTTGCCCGCCAGTTCCTCGATCAGGCGCAGCCAGCCGTCGCGACCCAGCCGATAGCGCGGCCAGGGCCGGTGTCCCTCGACCGGCGTGCCGATGCGGTTCAACAGGCCGAACAGCGGTTCTTCCCCGTACATGCCGCCTCCCCTACCCCAGCAGAGCCGCGACGGTCTGGAACCATGCGACCAGCGGCCCCGGCAACCAGACACCCGCCACCAGAACCAGCGCCAGATGCGCGTAGAGCGGAACCAGCGTTCCCTTCAGCGGCACCGTCGCCACCGGAACGCCGCTGCCCTCCACCGTACCGGGCGCGCCGAAGCACAGTTGCTGGACCCGCAGCACCAGCGCCCCGAAGGCGACCAGGATGCCCAGAACCAGCGGCAGGGCCAGCAGCGGTTCCCGCGCGAAGGTGCTGGTGACCAGCAGGAATTCGCTCATGAAGACGCCGAAGGGCGGCAGGCCGGCGATGGCCACCACCCCGGCCAGCAGGCCCCAGCCGAGCGCCGGATGGCTGACCGTCAGGCCGGAAATCCGCTCGATCCGCTGCGTGCCCGTCACCTGAACGGCGTGGCCGACCGCGTAGAAGATGGCCGATTTGGTCAGGCTGTGCATCGCCATGTGCAGCAGCCCCGCGAAGTTGGCGAGCGGCCCGCCCATGCCGAAGGCGAAGGTGATGATGCCCATATGCTCGATGGAGCTGTAGGCGAAAAAGCGCTTCACGTCGCGCCGCCGGTAGAGCATCAGCCCGGCCAGCAGCAGCGATGCCAGCCCCATGGCGATCATCAGCGGCCCCGGCGCGATGGCCTGCCCGTTCGCCGCCAGCAGCATCTTGAAGCGCAGCACGGCGTAGAGCGCCACGTTGAGCAGCAGCCCCGACAGCACGGCGGAGATCGGCGTCGGCCCCTCCGCGTGGGCGTCGGGCAGCCAGGCGTGCAGCGGCGCCAGCCCGACCTTGGTGCCGTAGCCGATCAGAAGGAAGACGAAGGCGAGATTGAGGATCGCCGGGCTGATCTTGGCGACGTGACCCATCAGTTCTGTCCAGGTCATCGCCGCCATGCCCGGCCCCATCACCGGCTGGGCGGCCATGTACATCAGGATGGTGCCGAACAGGGCGAGCGCGATGCCGACGCCGCACAGGATGAAGTACTTCCACGCCGCCTCGATGCTGGCGGCGGTGCGGTACAGGCTGACCATCAGGACAGTGGTCAGCGTCGCCCCCTCCACCGCCACCCACATGACGCCCAGGTTGTTGGCCGACAGTGCCAGCAGCATGGTGAACATGAAGGCTTGATACATGGCGTGGTAGAAGCGCAGCTTGCGCTCGTCCAGCTTTCCCACCGCGATCTCGTGGGCGATGTAGCCGGCGGAAAAGACGCTGGTGGTCAGGCCGACGAAGGCGGTCAGAGCGATCAGGTAGATGTTGAAGGCGTCGACCACGAACAGCGCCCCGCTCGACGGCTCCAGCCCGAACAGGACCAGAGACGCCAGCAGCGTGACGGCGGAGAAGCCGATGTTCAGCCGTGCGCCCAGCCGGTGGCCAGGAACCAGGGCGAGGACGGCGGCGCCGATCAGCGGGGTGGCGACGATGACGGCGACGGCGCTCAATCGCTTTCCCCCCGGAAGCTCTCGATCTTCTGCATGTCGAGCGTGTCGAAGCGCTCGCGGATGTGGAACAGGAAGATGCCGAAGATGATGAAGGCCACCATAACGGAGAAGGCCACCGACATCTCGACCACCAGCGGCATGCCGGCGACCCCGACCGCCGCCAGGATCAGCCCGTTCTCGATCGACATGAAGCCGACCACTTGGCTGACCGCGTTGCGCCGGGAGATCATCATCAGCAGGCCGAGCAGGACGACCGACAGCGACAGCGCCAGATTCTCGCGGGTCAGGGCGGTGGCGTCGGCGGTCACCGGCAGAACCAGCAGGATCGACAGCGTGACCAGGGACACGCCCGCCACCATGGTCAGCCCGATCCCCAGCGCCGGCTCGATGGTGCGGTGGATCTTCATCTTCACGACGATGCGGTGCAGCGCCACCGGGATCAGGATGGCCTTGAGGACCAGCGTCAGCAGGGCGGTGATGTAGAGGTGCGGCTCCCCGTGGGAATAGGCCTGCCACGCCGCCGTCGCGGTCAGGGCGAGCGCCTGCATGGTGAAGACGTTGAGCAGGGAGAACAGCCGCCGCTGATAGAGCAGAGCGAAGCTCATCAGCAGGACGACAGCCCCCAGCATGTGCGCGGCGTCATAAGCCAGGTCGCTCACCTCACACCCCCCGCGACACGTAGAGGAAGATCGCGCCGAGCAGGCTCAGCAGCAGAGCGCCGCCGAGGAATTCGCCGACCCGGAAGACGCGCATCTTGGCGATGGAGGTCTCGAACAGCGCCAGCAGCGTTCCACCGACAGCCAACTTCGCCACGAAGACCAGCATCCCCCCCAGTGCCGCGGCCATGCCGGACCCGGCGGTCGCCATGCCCCAGGGCGCGAAGACGCAGGCAATCAGCGCCATGTAGAGCAGCAGCTTGAGCATGCTCGCCGCCTCGACCAAGGCGAGATGGCGGCCGGAATATTCCAGCACCATGGCTTCGTGCACCATGGTCAGTTCCAGATGCGTGGCCGGGTTGTCGATGGGGATGCGCGCGTTCTCGGCGATCGCCACCATGACCAGCGCGATCAGCGCAAGCGCCAGCGAGATTCGCAGCCCGACCGCGCCGGACAACATGAAATCGGCGATCTCGGCGAGCGAGGTGCTGCGGACCAGGATCGCCACCGAGAAGACGATCATCAGCATCGCCGGCTCCGCAAGCGCCGCGATCATCATCTCGCGCGACGAGCCGATGCCGCCGAAGCTCGTCCCCGTGTCCATCCCGGCGAGCGCCAGGAAGAAGCGGGCGGAGCCGAGCAAGGCGATCAGCGCAATCAGGTCCGCGGTCGGGGCGAGCGCCAGTTGCGTGGTGAAGACCGGCACCAGCCCCGCCGCCAGCCAGATCGCCGTGAACATCATGTAGGGCACGGAGCGGAACAGCCAGGACGCGTTGCGAGCCAGCACCACCTCCTTGCGCAGAAGCCGCAGCAGGTCGCGGTAGGGCTGGAGCACGGACGGCCCCCGTCGCCCGACCAGCCGCGCCTTCACCAGCCGCACCCAGCCGGTCAGCAGCGGCGCCAGGGCCAGCACCAGCAGCATCTGCAGGATCTGATAGAGGGTGGCAAGCAGCAGCGTCATCGTTGCGTCACCGCCACCATCACCAGCAGCACGACCAGCGCCAGGAACATCAGGGTCAGGTAGCGGCGGATGGTCAGGAACTGCAACCGGTTGGCCTTCTCGGCCAGCCAGCCCACCGTGCGGGACAGCGGCTCGACCACCACGACCCAGGCCGGATCGGTCCAGGTCACCGACAGGCGGGCGGGGCGCGTGTCGCCCGGTGCCGGCATGTCCACATGATCGCGGGCGCGGAACACCGTGCTGCCGAAGGCGCGGCGGATCGGCTGGCCGAAGCTGGAGGCCGTGTATTGGGTGACCGCCGCCGGGTCCGGCCCGTCGAAGCCGCAGCCCCAGGGAATCGACCAGCGCACCCGGTCGCTCGCCTTGCGGTGGATGCCCAGCACCAGCACGACCGACAGCAGCGCGATCACCACCAGCATGATCAGGCCGTTGTACGAGTTGCCGATGGCCGAGGTCGGGGCCAGCCAGAACCAGGGCTGGTAGGCGCGCCCGTCGAACGGCCCGGCCTCCACCAGCAGGCGCAGCGCCGGCTCGAACAGGCGGAGCAGCGGGGTCGGCAGGACGCCGAGAACCACGCACAACACCGCCGGCACCGCCATGCCCAGCCGCATCGCCCGCCCGACCTCCACCGCCTCGCCCGCGGCGCGCGACCGCGGCCGTCCCAGGAAGGCGATGCCGTAGAGCCGCACGAAGCAGGCGCCGGCGAGCGCGGTGGCAAGCGCCAGGGCGGCGCCGACCACGGCGATCTCGATCTTCAGCGACCATTCCGACAAAGCCGGGGCGTTCAGGATGGCCTGGAACAGCAGCCATTCCCCGACGAAGCCGTTCAGCGGCGGCAGCGCCGAGATCGCCGCGGCGCCGATCAGGGCGAGGACGGCGGTGGTCGGCATCCGATGGATCAGCCCGCCCAGCCGGTTGAGGTCGCGCGACCCCGTGGCGGTCAGCATGGCGCCCGCCGCGAAGAACAGCAGGCTCTTGAACAGGGAATGGTTGACGACATGGAGCAGCGCTGCCGCCAGGGCCAGCGCCGCGATCACCGGCGTGTGGGCGGCCTTGAAGACCAGCGCCAGCCCCAGCGCGATGACGATGGCCCCGATGTTCTCCACCGTCGAATAAGCGAGCAACCGCTTCACGTCGTCCTGCATCAGCGCGTAGAGCACACCCATTACGGCGGTCAGCGCGCCGAATCCCATGGTCACGCCGCCCCACCACCACTCCGGCTCGCCCAGCAGGTCGAACAGCACGCGGATCATCGCGTAGACGGCAACCTTGGTCATCACGCCGGACATCAGGGCCGAAACGTGGCTGGGTGCCGCCGGATGGGCCAGCGGCAGCCAGACATGCAGCGGCACCAGCCCGGCCTTCGACCCTGCCCCCAGCAGGATCAGCACCACGACCAGCGCCGCAGCCCCCGCCGCCGGCGCGTGGGCGCGCATGGCGGCGAAGCTGTAGTCGCCGTGCGCCGTCGCCAGGACCCCGAAGGCCAGCAGCAGGCAGGTCGTCCCGAAGCTCGCCATGACGATGTAGAGGCGCGCGGCCTTGGGCGTGTCCGGCTCCCGATGGGTGGACAGCACGAGCAGCCAGGAGGCCAGCGACATGAACTCCCAGGACAGCAGGAAGGTGAAGGCGTCGGCGGCGATCAGCACCATGTTCATGCCCGCCAGGAACAGCGGGTAGAGCGGCAAGACCGGGCCATCCTGAGAGCCGCCCTGGGAAGAGCCGTGGGAGGCGTGGTGCGCCCGCTCGTACCCCCAGCCGAACAGGCTGGCGGTGATGCCGCCCAGATTGACGACGATCAGGAAGACCGCGGACAGCGCGTCGGTGCGCAGATGGGCCTGGATCCAGGGCAGCCCGACCGGCAGCACCAGCGCCGCGTCCGGCCCGCCCCCGGCCAGCCGGAGCGCCGCCCACAGCGCGATCAGCGCGCAGGCCGCCGCCGTTCCGCCATAGACCACCGCGGACGCCTGCGGCAGCCGCTTCGCCGCGGCGCCGACGACAGCCACCGCGAACAGGAAGGCGATTGCCGAAACGACCAGTCCCAAGGCAGCGAATCCGTTTGGATTAGACCCACAATCAGTAAGGATGTTTCTCCCGATGAACGCAAGGGGAAAAACTCTGTCGCATTCATCTCGCGGATGCGCGTGCTTTGGGCGCCACGCGCACAGAAAAAAGGCGGCTCCCCAATTCGGGAGCCGCCGGAGTCTGTTCGGGAGGAAACGCAACCAAGTTGCAGGGGAAGATATGCGCCCGTTAAGGTTAACGACGCGTGAATCGTGCGAGGTTTTTCTTTAACTATACTTTTTCGCAAGAATCGGACTCCGGATTCGCGCGTCCACTCCGGACCGGTCTCCCGGGCCTCTCCCAGATCGGTACTGGCCGGGAAGGCCCCCTTCGCGCTATAGGAGGCACCCTTCCCTTTCACCAGTCACCGGTCCTCCATGCCGTCCACGTCCATCAGCCAACGCATCGCCGACGAGCTTTCGGTCCGTGAATCCCAGGTCGCCTCGGCCGTCAAGCTGCTCGACGAAGGATCGACCGTTCCCTTCATCGCCCGTTACCGCAAGGAAGCCACGGGCGGGCTCGACGACACGCAGTTGCGCACGCTGGAGGAACGGCTGTCCTACCTGCGCGAGCTTGAAGATCGGCGCGCGGCGATCCTGTCCTCCGTCCGCGAGCAGGACAAGCTGACGCCGGAGCTGGAGCTGCAGATCCGTCAGGCCGACACCAAGACGCGCCTGGAAGACCTCTACCTGCCCTACAAGCCAAAGCGCCGCACCAAGGCGCAGATCGCCCGCGAGGCGGGGCTGGAGCCGCTGGCCGACCGTTTGCTCGCCGATCCGTCACTCCAGCCGGACGCCGAGGCCGCCAGCTTCGTCAGCGCCGAAAAGGGGGTGGCCGACGTCAAGGCGGCGCTGGACGGCGCCCGCCATATCCTGGTTGAGCGTTTCGGCGAGGACGCCGAACTGGTCGGCCGGTTGCGCGCTACCATGGCCGACAAGGGCGTGGTGACCTCCAAGGTGATCGAGGAGAAGCGGGCCGAAGGCGCCAAGTTCTCCGATTACTTCGAGTTCGACGAGCCATGGGCGAGGGTGCCTTCGCACCGCGCGCTGGCGCTGTTCCGCGGCCGGACCCAGGGCGTGCTGGACATCCGTCTGGACCTGCCGGTCGAAGAGGGACAGCCCCACCCGGCGGAGCGCACCATCGCCGCCCACACCGGCATCCGCGACCAGGGCCGGCCGGCCGACAAGTGGCTGTCCGACGTGGTGCGCTGGACCTGGAAGCTGAAAATCGGCCCGCATGTCGAGACCGACCTGATGGGCGACCTGCGCGAGCGCGCCGAGGACGAGGCGATCCGCGTCTTTGCCCGCAACCTGCACGACCTGCTGCTGGCCGCCCCGGCCGGCCCGCGCACGACCATCGGCCTTGACCCCGGCATCCGCACCGGCGTGAAGGTCGCCGTGGTCGACGCCACGGGCAAGCTGGTCGACACCGCCACCGTCTACCCGCACCAGCCGAGGAACGACTGGGACGGCGCCATCGCCGCCATCGCCGCCCTGGCGGTGCGCCACAAGGCCGAGCTGATCTCCATCGGCAACGGCACGGCGAGCCGCGAGACCGACAAGCTGGTCGCCGACCTGTTCAAGCGCCACCCGGAGCTGAAGCTGACCAAGCTGGTGGTCAGCGAGGCCGGCGCGTCGGTCTATTCCGCCTCCGAGACCGCGGCGGCGGAGTTTCCGAAGCTGGACGTCAGCCTGCGCGGCGCCGTCTCCATCGCCCGCCGCCTTCAGGACCCGCTGGCCGAGCTGGTAAAGATCGAGCCGAAGTCCATCGGCGTCGGCCAGTACCAGCACGACGTGTCCGGCGGCAAGCTCGCCCGCTCGCTCGACGCGGTGGTGGAGGATTGCGTGAACGCGGTCGGCGTCGACCTGAACACGGCGTCCGTTCCGCTGCTGACCCGCGTGTCCGGCCTGAACGAGACCATCGCCCGCAATATCGTGGAGCACCGCGACCGCAACGGCGCCTTCCGCTCGCGCAAGCAACTGCTCGACGTGGCGCGCCTCGGCCCGAAGACCTTCGAGCAGGCCGCCGGCTTCCTGCGCATCCGCGAGGGTGACAACCCGCTGGACACCTCCGCCGTCCACCCCGAAGCCTACCCGCTGGTCGAGCGCATTCTGAAGAAGACCGGCAAGGATCTCGGCAGCGTCATCGGCGACGCCCGCTTCCTGCGCGGGCTGAACGCCGAGGATTTCACCGACGAGCGGTTCGGCGTGCCGACCATTGAGGACATCCTGAAGGAACTTGAGAAGCCGGGCCGCGACCCGCGCCCGGAATTCAAGACCGCCACCTTCCAGGAGGGCGTCGAGGAGCTGAAGGACCTTCAGACCGGCATGGTTCTGGAAGGTGTGGTGACCAACGTCACCGCCTTCGGCGCCTTCGTAGACATCGGCGTGCACCAGGACGGGCTGGTCCACATCTCGCAGCTGTCCACCAGCTTCGTGAAGGACCCGCACACCGTCGTGAAGGCCGGCGACATCGTGAAGGTCAAGGTGATGGAGGTCGACATCCCGCGCAAGCGCATCGGCCTGACCATGCGCCTGACCGACGCTGCCCCGCGCCCGGAGCGGGGCCAGGGCCGGGAAGACCGTCCGCGGGGCGACGACAAGCGCCGGGACGACCGCCGCGGCCCGCCGCCCGGCAAGGGCGGCTCCGCTCCGAAGCCGGCCCCCAAACCGGCGAAAGCGCCCGAGCCCATCAACAATGCCTTCGCCGAAGCCTTCGCGCGGGCACAGGCCGGAAAGAAGCGGTAAGGCTCAGCAAGCGTGTGGGCGGGTGCCGGACACAGTCCGGTACTCTCCCCATGGACGGTTCGTGCACCAAAGGCTAGTGTGCACCGACGCCAACCGCAAAGGCGCCCATGTTCTCTTCGGCAACCCGAATCGTCGGACTGTACGCGGTCCTCGCCACCGCCTGGGTGGTGGGGTCCGACCGCCTTTTGGACGCTGCCGGTCTGGGCGAGGTGGTGCTGATCCAGAACGTCAAGGGCACCGCCTTCGTCCTGTTCACCGCCCTGGCGCTGTGGGGTTTCCTGCGCCAGGAGTTCCAGCGCCGCACCCGGTCGGAGGACGCCTTACGCTCCACGCTGGAGCGGCTGGCCCAGTCGGAGGCCGATCTCCGCTCGGTCATCGAAAAGCTGCCGGACGCCTTTTTCCGCACGGATCTCGACGGTCGGGTCAGCATGGCCTCCCCCCAGTTCGCGCGGGAGTTCGGCCTGACTCCGGAGACGGTGATCGGCACCCGCATCGCCGACCATTACGTGGAAGAGGACGGGCGCGCCAAGTTCCTGGCGGCGTTGGAGGGGGCGGGCGGCGAGGTCCGCGACCACCGCATGCCGATGCGGCGGCAGGACGGCACCACCTTCTGGATTTCCGCCAACGCCTACATCCGCCGCGATCCGGCCGGGCGTCCCATCGGGGTGGAAGGGATTGCCCGCAACACCACCGCCCAGCACCATCTGGAGGAGCGGCTGCGCTATCTGGCCGGGCACGACGCGCTGACGGGCTTGTGCAACCGCATCCGCTTCGAGGACCGGCTGGAGCACGCCATCGCCCGTGCCAAGCGCGAGGACAAGAGCTTCGCCCTGCTCTTCCTCGACCTTGACGGGTTCAAGGAGGTCAACGACACCCACGGTCACCAGAAGGGCGACGAGGTGTTGGTAACCACCGCCCAGCGCCTGTCCGGCGCACTGCGCAACAGCGACACCACCGCCCGCATCGGCGGCGACGAATTCGCCGTGCTGCTGGAAGGGGACATCTCCGTCGAGAACGCCCGGGCCGTGGCGGAAAAAGTCATCGACTCCATCGACCGGCCCCTGCCCGGCCTTGACCTGTCGGTGTCGGCCAGCGTGGGCATGGCCTTCTATCCGTCGGACGGCGCCGACGCCGGTGTTCTCCTGCGCTGCGCCGATCAGGCCATGTACCGTGCCAAGCGCCTGGGCAAGAACCGGCTGGAACTGGGCACCGCCTGAGCAACGGCGAGCGTCAGGACGGCTTCGCCGCCTCCATCACCAACCGAATGCCCAGTGCACCGATAACAGAGGCCGCCAGCCGGTCGATCCATGCCTTGGACCGCAGATAGGCGGCGCGGGGGCGGCCGGAGGAGAAAGCCACGGCGACGATGGCGTACCAGCCCGTCTCGACCAAAAACACCGCGGGCGGCAGGGCCAGCAGAACCCAGGCCGGCGGCGAAGCCGGCAGAAGGGCCGCGAAGATGCTGGCGTAGACGATGGCGGTCTTCGGGTTGCTGATCTGCGTCGCCAGCCCGATTCCGAAGGAGTGCAAGGTGCTGTGGGAACTGGCGGCCCCATCCGGAACGCGGACAGGCTCCGCCGCCCCTCGCCAGATCCGCACCGCCAGATGAACGAGGTAAAGGCCGCCTGCGACTTTCAGGATCAGATAGAGCCACCCGACCTGGATCAGCAGGGCGTGCAGACCGAGGAGGGCCAAGGTGGCGAAGACCACGCCGCCGGCCCCCATGCCGACGGCGGCGGCAACACCGGCGCCACGCGACACGGCGATGGAGGTGCGTGCCACCAGGACGAAGCTGGGGCCAGGGCTGATGGCGCCGATGCCCAAGGCGCCGAGAACGCTCAAAAGGGCAAGAACGGACCCATCCATGGCTGCGGCTCCGCTGTTCGGAAAAGCCGCAGTTTATGGATGGCGACCGGGCTCATCAGCCGACAAAATGATCGCAGGCGCCCTGCCCGCTCACTCCGCGGCCATCAGAAAGCTCGTACCGTGGTGGGCGCGCGGGGGCATGTCGGGGAGGCCGATCGTCCGCCCGACCTCCTCGGTCGTCGGCTGGCGCCGGTAGGTCTCCACATAGCGGTCGAGCGCGGCGAGGCACTCGGCGATCGAACCGGAACCGACCGCCCGGCAATCCTCGAAGGCGTGCGGGTCGGGGCGGAACCAGTGGGTGATGTAGCCGTCCTCGGTCCCGTTCAGGGTCAGGGTCAGGGCGAAGCGTCCTTCATGCCCGATGCGGGCGTGGGCCGCGCGCAGCCGGGACTGGACCTCTTCGATGGTCATGGCGCGTGCATCCTTCTTAAACATCAGGCGGCCTTTCGATCACGCGGCGTTGCGGAGCAGCCGGTCTTCCAGGCTGCGCGCCCATTCGGCGTCGCGGGCCAGCGATTCGACCAGCAGGCGGGCCGGGCCGGCGGAGTCCGCCGGGGTGTCGGGGCGGAGCAGCCCGGCCAGCCGCAGAGCCAGCGATTCCGCCTCCGCCTCGACCCAGCGGGCATACTGCTTGCGGCGTTCCGCCTCGTTCCAGTACCAGCGCGGAAGCTGGGGGTAGCTGCGCTCCATCTCGCCTTCCCAGGCGCTCATGCGGAACAAACCGCTTGGGGAACGTTCAGTGGTGCTGCTTGCGGGTGTCATACAGGGCTTCTCCCTTCCACGCCGCAGGAGTGGCGTGGCTCAGGCGGCCTCCAGATCGCCGCCCTCGTCGTCGTCTTGCTTCAGGATTTCCGCCTTCTTCTGGGCGAACAGGCTGGTGATGCGGTGCTGGGCCGTGCGGTCCACCGTGCCAATCTCGCGCAGGCGGGTGCCGGCGCCTGTGCGCCACAGCTCCTCCAGGTCGTCCAGGTCCAGACAGGCGCCGAGCCGCTTGCGGATCTCCTCCTCGAAGGCGGCGATGGCGGCCGGCTGCAGGTCCGGGTTGGACTTGGCGGCGTAGAATGCCTCGGCCTCCTCCCGGTACTTGCTGTCGTCGAACTGGCCCATATGGACGTCGGCGGCGAGGCCGAGCTGGACCAGGCATTTGCCCACCGCGTCGGTCATCGACATCTTGAAGCACTCGTCGTCGGGCGCCTCAATGCCGTTGCGGCGGCGGACCATCTCCGTGCCGCCCCACTGCGGCCCGGTCCAGCATTTCTCCCCCGTCTCCGGGTCGAGGTACCAGACGCGGGCGCAGATGAAGATCATGCGCTCGGCGATGGTCCAATCCATCTGCTCATAGCCCCAGCCTTTGCCGACCGGGCCAAACACCTCGGTCATCATCATCAGGCGCCAGGTCGGGTCGATCTGTGTGCCGCGGAAGCCGCCGGAGCGGGTGAATGGCTTGGTCGCCTTCGGGTCGGTCCGCTTCAGCCGGTTCCACAAATGCATGGGGTCCGGGGCGGCGGGGCCCACGGTGGCGGTC